>NZ_FNBX01000001.1:0-212893 GCF_900102485.1 Desulfovibrio legallii
TAACCCGCTCGAAAGGCTGAATCGTGAAATTCGGCGGCGAACGCGGGTGGTGGGGAGCTTTCCCGATGGGCACGCGGCCTTAATGCTGGTAGCGGCCCGGCTGCGCTATATGGCGGGCCAGAAATGGGGCACACAGCGGTATCTGTGCATGTCCAGGGAGGAAGCAGAATAGCGTCGGCGCTGTCACGGCCCTTGCAGCCGCGGCATCTTTGAATGTACCGCTCGCAAGGCCCGCGCCAGCGCCTTAAGGCAGACCCAAAAATCCTGACCACGCGGGCCGCTACGAAATGTGCGAAAAATTCTGGACACTACCGCGGCCTGCGCGACGGCCAGGGGCAGCCACACGCTCAGCGCCAGGACGGACACGAATTTTCGCAGCATGAAGGGTTCTCCCAGGCCCGGCGGCGACGCCGCGCGCCTCCCCGGCCGATTAAAGGTTGCGGATCGGAACGGCCCGGGGCCGCTATGTCCGCCGTTTGAACATGCGCACAGCTACAGCCACGGCCACAACGCTGATCAGGATAATCTTGCCAAGGTGCGCCAGGGCGGCAAGGGCCGTAATATCCTTGAGGAACACCCCCTGAACGATGGCGGTAAAGTGGCGCATGGGGTTGAGCTGGCTTGCGTACTGCAGGAACACGGGCATGTTGTTAATGGGCGTGACCGCGCCGGAAATGAGAATGCAGGGCACGCCCACGGTAAAAGCCCCCAGGAAGGCCTGCTGCTGCGTGGCTGAAAGGGAGGAAACCATGAGCCCCATGCCGCCGGAGGCCACGGCAAAGGCCAGCATGCCGATGTAGAGCAGGACCAGGGAGCCCGTGAAGGGCACGCCGAAACCCAAAACGGAAATGCCCAGGAAGATGGTGCCGTGGGCCAGGCCCACCAGGCAGCCGGGCACCAGCTTGGCCAGGGCGATTTCCGTGGCGGTGGCGGGCGAAACCAGGAGCTGGTCAAAGGTGCCCACCTCCCGCTCCCGGGCCACGGAAAGGCCCGTGACCACCAGGCCCAACATAAAGCTCAGCATGCCGATGAGGTTAGGCAGAAAAAACCACTGAAATTCCAGATTGGGGTTGAACCAGCAGCGCACGCGCACGTCCAGATCCGGCACGGCGGCCGCACGCGCCTGCAGGCCCAGGGGCGTATCCAGGGCCACGGGCCGCAGCAGGTTTTCCAGATAATAGGCCGCAATCTGCGCCGCGTTGGAACGGCGGCCGTCCAGAATGGCCTGCACCACGGCCGGTTCGCCCTTCTCTATGCGGCGGGAAAACTCCTGATCAAAAACCAGGACAAAAAGGGCCTCCTGCCGCTCCATGACCGGACGGATGCGCGCCTCGTTTTCCAAAAAAACCACGCTGCGGAAGGTGGGCGCGCCCTGGATGCGCCGGACAATCTCACGGCTCCAGCGGCCGCTGTCGTGGTTAAGCACGGCCACGTCCACATTGCGCACTTCCAGGGTGGCGGCCCAGCCGAAGGCCACAATCTGCAAAAGGGGCGGCACAATGATAAGCGTGCGCGAGACCCGGTTGCAAAAAAGCACCAGGAGCTCCTTGCGCACAATGGTGAGCATGCGCCGCCAGTTGCATCGGGGAAAGGAAAAGGCCGCCATCTCACACGTCCAGGCGTTTGACCAGATTTTTGTAGACCAGCCCAAGCAGCACGGCGGCCAGCAGCCCCATGAAGGCCAGGCTGGGCAGAAAAACGTCCCATACGTCGCCGGTAAGAAAAAGCGTGCGCAGGCAGGTGTTGAAATAGCTTACGGGCAGCAGCCTGGTCAGAACGCGCAGGGCCAGGGGCATGCTGTTGATGTCAAAAACAAAACCGGAGAGCAGCAGGGCCGGCAAAAAGCCGGAAAACAACCCGGCCTCGGCGGCCACCAGCTGGCCGCGCAAGGTGACGGAGATAAACAATCCCTGCCCCAGGGCGCTGCACATGAAGACAGAGGAAAGCAGCAGCAGCGCAGCCACAGAACCACGAAAAGGCACGGCGAACAAGGTCACCGCCGCCACGGCGCAGAGGGCCATGCTGAACATGCCCATGCAAAAATAGGGGATGAGCTTGCCCAGCAAAAGCTGCATGCGGCTCACAGGGGTGGCGAACATGGCCTCCATAGTGCCGCGCTCCCACTCTCGGGCAAAAACCAGAGAAGTCAGCAGAGTACCAATGAGGGTCATGATGACCGTGATGGCCCCGGGCACCAGAAACTGCACGCTCTTGGCAGCGGGATTGTACCAGAAGCGCGGCTCCAGGCTGATGGGCGCCACCGTGCCGCCGTTGTGCAGGGCGGCGGTCTGCCAGGCCGTGATCAGGCCCTGGCTGTAGCTCTGGATGTACTGGGCGGTATTGGGCTCCGTGCCGTCCACCAGCACCTGCAGCGCGCCCGTGCCGCCGCGCTCCAGGGCGGCGTCGAAATCCTGGCGGATAACCAGCACCCCCTGCACCACGGAATCGCGCATGTATTCCGCGGCCGTGTCCATATCCCCCACCGGGCGGGTGGCAAACCAGGGGGAGTGCGCAAAATCCGCCGCCAGACTGAGGGCGTAGCGGCCGCCGCTCTGATCCAGCACGGCCAGACGCAGCACGCCCGCGTCCAGGGTGATGCCGTAGCCGAAGAGCAGCAGAAAGATAAAGGGCAGCACCCCGGCCACCAGATAGGAGGAGGGATCCCGCACAATCTGCTGGAATTCCTTGCCCACCAGGGCCAGAAGCTGCTGCAGCCAGAGGGCGTTTTTCACGGCTTCCGCCCCGCCTGCCGCAGCCCGGCGCGCCGCGCGCCCGTGGCGCTCATTGGGGATGCTCCTTATCATAGCGCTCAATATGGGCGATAAAGGCTTCCTCCAGGGTGGGATCCACGAGGCCGGGGCAGGAGGCTTTGAGCGCGTCCGGCGTGCCCATGGTGATCATGGCCCCCCGGTAGATAAGGGCGATGCGATCGCAGTATTCGGCCTCCTCCATAAAGTGGGTGGTCACCAGCACGGCGGCTCCGGCAGCGGTCATGGCCGTGATGTGCTTCCAGAAATCGCGGCGGGTGCGCGCGTCCACGCCGGAGGTGGGTTCGTCCAGAAAGAGCACCGGCGGCTGGTGCAGGGTGGCGCAGAGCAAGGCCAGGCGTTGCTTCTGCCCCAAGGGCAGCGCGCCCGTGCGGCTGTGCAGGTAGTCCTCCAGCTCCAGGGCGCGGGCCAGCGCGGGCAGCAGGGCGTTGCGCCGTTCCCGGTCAAGGCCGTACAGCTCCGCAAAAATTTTGATGTTTTCCGCCACGGGGATGTCCGGGTAAAGGGAAAACTTCTGGGCCATGTAACCCAGGCGTGAACGGGCCGCGCTGCCGGCGGCAAGCAGGTCCACCCCGTCCACGGCGCAGTCCCCGGAAGTGGGGCGCGAAAGCCCGCAGAGCATGCGGAAGGTGGTGGATTTGCCCGCGCCGTTGGGCCCCAGCAGACCGAAAATCTCGCCCGCGCGCACGTCAAAGGTAATGTCCCGCGCGGCTACAAAGCTGCCGAAGCGCTTGGTCAGATGGCGGGCGGCAATGCGCGGCGCAGCCTCCCCCACGGATACGGCGGCGGCCCCGGAAAGCGCAGCGGCCCCGCCCGCAGGGCGCGCCCCCGCCTGCGCGACATCTTCCCACGGCCGCGCGTAGGGCGAAGGCTGCTGGCTGATGCCGCCCAGGGCGCTCATATAGGCGTCCTCCAGGCGCGGGGGCGCGGGCTCGCCGCCCTGGGCCAGCACGGCCGCCCGCAGATCCGGCGGCGCGTCGGCGGCCAGCACCAGACGCAGGCGGCTGCCCTGGATGAGGGCGTCCTCCACGCCGGGGCGCATGCTCCAGTCCGCCAGGGACGTGCGGTGCAGGCCCGGCGGCGTCTGAAGCAGAAAAACCCGCCCGGCGGCCTGGGCGGTAAGCTCCTCCGGCGGCCCGGCATAGAGCACGGCGCCCCGGTCCAGCATGATGACTGCAGGACAGCGCGCGGCTTCGTCCAGATAGGCTGTGGACCAGACCACGGTCATGCCGTCGCGGCTCAGATCCTGCACCATGCGCCAGAGCTCCCGGCGGGACTGCGGGTCCACGCCCACGCCGGGTTCGTCCAGCAGAAGCAGACGCGGCGCGCCCAGCAGGGCGCAGGCGATGCCCAGCTTCTGCTTCATGCCGCCGGAAAGCCGCCCGGCCAGCCGCTCCGTAAAAGGAGCCAGTGACGTAAAGTCCAGCAATTTGCCAAAGAGCGCCTCCCGCGCCGCGCCGGTAAGGCCGCGCAGGCTGGCGTGCAGGCGCAGGTTGGCCAGCACGGAAATATCCTCGTACAGCCCAAAGCGCTGGGGCATGTAGCCGATGCTGTTGGGGCGGGCCCGCAGCAGGGCCTGCGGCTCCTGACCAAAAATCCGCACGGTTCCTGCCGTAGGCTGCATGAGCCCGGCCAGGATGCGCATAAGGGTGGTCTTGCCCGCCGCATCCGGCCCCACCAGGCCCATAATGCGCCCGGCGGGCACGACGGCGCTGATCTGGTCCAGCGCGGTGACGGCGCGGCGGCCCCGGCCGAAGCGCATGGTCAGCCCTTCAAGGCGCACGGCCGGCCCGGCGGGGACGGCCGCCGCTTCCGCGGACGCGGGGCGGGGCTCCGCCTCCCCGGCGGGAGTGGCGTCCGTCGGCGGCCTTTGCAGGTTCACGGCCGTCATGGCGCTGGGCTTTCCTCCAGCACCAGGGTCACGGGCATGCCCTGGCGCATGACGTTTTCCGGGTCTTCGGCCTGCACCCGCAGCCGATAGACCAGAGCCGTGCGCACCTCCCGCGTCTCCACAGTTTTGGGCGTGAACTCCGCCGTGGGGGCAATAAAGCCCACCCGGCCGGCAAAAGCCTTGCCCGGCGCGGCGTCCACAAAAATCTTCACGCGCATGCCCGGCTTAACGCGCCCCAGGTTGGGTTCGTCCACATAAGCGCGCAGCCATACGGGATCTGTGAGCGTAAGGGTATACACGGTCTGCCCGGCCTGCACGATGGCCCCGGCCTCCCGGGCGCGGGTGAGGATAATGCCCTTTTGCGGGGCCGCCAGCGCCGCGTCGCGCAGCTGGATTTCCGCGTGCTCCAAGGCGGCGGCCGCCGCGGCCACCGCCGCCTTCTGGGCCAGCACGTCCTCTTCGCGGTAGCCGGAAAGAAGCATATCCAGCTGATCCTGGGCCGAACGCAGCCGGGCGCGGGCCTGTTTGTCTTCGGCGCGGGCGTTGTCCAACTCCTTCTGGGAAATGGCGTTGGCCGCGCGCATGGCCGCCACGCGCTTCAGGTTGATGGCGGCATTGTCGGCCACGGCTGTGGCCGCGCTGACCTCCGCCCTGGCCTGGGCAATTTCCTCCACCCGGTAGCCGCGCTCCAGCCGCGCCAGGGCAGCCCGCTGCTGGGCCAGCACGGCGGCGGCCTGGTCCCGCTGCTGGGTGAGCAGATCCGCGTCCAGCCGCGCCAGGATCTGCCCCGGCTGCACGGCGTCGCCTTCGTCCGCCAGCACGGCCGCCATGCGCCCGCCCACGCGGAAGGCCAGATCCACCTGGCGGATATCCACATTGCCGTAGAGGGTCAGCGGACCCTGCTGGCGCTGGTCCCACCAGCGCCACAGCAAAAAGGCCGCCGCCAGAAGGACGGCCCCCACGGCCGCAAGGCCGACTATTTTACGGGAAACAGCCATACGCCTCCCCCGCCCCGCCGCCGGGGCGGTTTGCGCCGCTGCGGCGCGGATGCGGCCGGAAACACACAAAGGCACGCCCGTCACCGCCAGTATCACCGCTGCGGCGCGGATGCGGCCGGAAGCCGCGGCCCCAGGGAGGGAGCCCTGAGGAGGGACGCCCGCCTGGCTGGACGGCAGCCGCTGCGCCCCGGCGCGCCGGACAGAAAAAACCCGGCCATACGGGGAGCATAGCCGGGTGCAGAGGGCTTGTCCAGCGCGCGTCAGCCGCGGAAAGCCAGGAACAGGAAGGGGGCGCTCAGGCTTTCTGCGGCGGGCCGCCCGGCGCAAGCGCGCCGTACTGCGGCGCAAAGGGAAGGTAGTTTGACGGCATGTCGTCCTTGAGATTTACGCCGGTAAAGCCGCGCGTAAAGGCCCCCTGCACCAGGTAGCAGAGCTTGCGCACGCCTTCCTCCAGGCTCAGGCCGCCGGGCCGCACGTTGGAAATGCAGTTGCGGGCCTCGTCCGTACAGCCGGGAAAAGGGGCATAGGTCAGGTATACGCCCAGCGAATTGGGGGAGCTTAAGCCGGGGCGCTCCCCAATAAGGATGACCGTCAGGCGAGCCTGCAGCAAGGAGGCCACCTCGTCGGCCACGGCCACCCGCCCGTAGCGCACCAGGGCCACGGGCGCGGCGCTCAGGCCAGCAGCGCGGACGCGCTCCAGAAAGGCCACGGCAAAGGGGGCGGCGTTTTCGTGCACGGCGCGGGCCGAAAGCCCGTCGCTTATGACCAGGCTCACATCCGCCCCGGCCGCGCCGGGCGTGGCCGCAAGCCGCCGCAGTTCTTCGCGGGCGGCCTCGCTCAGGCGGCGGCCTTTGTCCGGCCTGGTCAGAAATTCCTCTTTGTCCCGGGCGGCGCTGGTCAGCTCCAGGCACTGCAGCCCGACGGCCTCCAGTTCAGCCCGCACGGCAGCCGCATCAAAGGGGGTGAGCACCGCGTCCCTGGCCTGGGCGTGGGCCAGGCGAAAGCGCAGCCACTGGTCGTGGGGCAGGCTTACCCCGCAGCGGCCCAGGGCAATGCGGGCGTCCGTATAACCGCGCAGTTCGGCCCAGGGGTCGGCAGCAACCACCGGGGCCTTGGGGGCGGGCTGTGGCGTCATTTCAGACCTCCTCCGCCGCGCGGACCTGCTTTTCCAGCGCCAGCAGGGCGTCGCCGGGGGGTAAAAGCTCCCCTTGCGGACCGTGGATGCCCATGCCCTCCAGCCAGGCCTCAAACTCCGGCGCAGGCCGCTTGTTCAGGAGCCTGCGCAGATAAGCGGCGTCATGAAAGGATGTGGACTGGTAGTTGAGCATGATGTCGTCCGCGCCGGGAATGCCCATGATGAAGTTGCAGCCCGCGGCGCCCAGCAGGGTCAGCAGGGCGTCCATGTCGTCCTGGTCGGCGTCGGCGTGGTTGGTGTAGCAGATGTCCACGCCCATGGGCAGGCCCAGGAGCTTGCCGCAGCAGTGGTCTTCCAGCCCGGCGCGGATGATCTGCTTGCCGTTGTGGAGGTATTCCGGCCCGATAAAGCCCACTACGGTGTTCACCAGCAGGGGCCGGTAGCGACGGGCCACGGCATAGGCGCGGCACTCCACGGTCTGCTGGTCCGCGCCGTAGTGCGCGTTGGCCGAAAGGGCGCTGCCCTGCCCCGTCTCAAAGTACATGACGTTGTCGCCCACCGTGCCGCGCCTGAGCTCCAGGGTAGCCTGCCAGGCTTCGTCCAGCAGGGTCAGATTGATGCCGAAGCTGGCGTTGGCCTTTTCCGTGCCCGCAATGGACTGGAAGCAGAGGTCCACGGGCACGCCCCGGTTGATGAGCTCCAGCGTATTGGTCACATGGGTGAGCACGCAGCTCTGGGTAGGGATGGCGTAGCGCTGGATGAGCCCGTCCAGCAGATAGTTGAGGCGGGCGATGTTTTCCAGGCTGTCCGAGGCCGGGTTGATGCCGATGACCGCATCGCCAGAGCCGTAGTACAGGCCGTCGATGGTGGAGGCCAGAATGCCGCGGGCGTCGTCTGTGGGGTGGTTGGGCTGCAGCCGGGCCGAAAAATGCCCCGGCAGGCCGATGCTGTCCCGAAAGCGGGTGACCACCCGGCATTTGGAGGCCACCAGAATCAGATCCTGCAGACGCATAAGTTTGCTGGCCGCGGCGACCATTTCCGGGGTCAGGCCGGGGGCCAGGGCCGCAAGGCTTGCGGCGTCGGCAGCTTCGGTGAGCAGCCAGTCGCGCAGATCCCCCACGGTGAAGGAACTGACCGGCGCAAAGGCCGCGGCGTCGTGGCCGTCCAGGATCAGGCGGGTGACCTCGTCTTCCTCGTAGGGCACGACGGGCTCTTCCAGGAAGCGCTTGAGGGGCACGTCGGCCAGGGCCATCTGGGCGCGCACGCGCTCTTCGTCATTGGCGGCGGCCACCCCGGCCAGGACGTCGCCCGAACGCAGGGGCGACGCCTTGGCCAGGAGATCACGCAGGGGCATGCGAGTGTCCATTCCCGCCGCCTACAGAAAGGTTCTGGGCAGGTACATGGCAATGTCCGGAAAGAGCATCACCAGAATCAGCCCTACCACCATGATAATGACCATGGGGACAATGGAGCTGTAAATGTCCGCAAGGCTCACGCCCTTGGGGGCCATGGCCTTCATGAGAAAGAGGTTGTAGCCGAAGGGCGGCGTCATGTAGGCGATCTGGCAGGTGATGGTATAGAGCACGCCGTACCAGATGGGGTCGAAGCCCAAAGACTTGACCAGCGGGATATACAGGGGGGCCACGATAACCAGCATGGCCGTGTCGTCCAGAAACATGCCCATGAGCAGGTAGGAAAGCTGCATAACAATGAGCACGCCCCAGGGGCTCAGGTGCCAGCCCTCAAGAAAGAGCTTTTTGATGGCGTGCACCGCGCCCAGGCCGTCGAAGACCGAGCTGAAGCAAAGCGCGGCCATAATGACCCACATAAACATGCAGCTCACGCTCAGGGTCTGCACCAGCACCACCCGCATGACCCTGGCATTGAGCCGCCGCTTGACCAGTGCGGCCAGGGTAGCCACCAGCGCGCCCACGGCGGAGCTTTCCACCAGGCTGGTAATGCCGGTCATAAACGCGCCCGTCACAGAAAATATGATGGCCAGAGGCAGCAGCCCGGCCCAGAGCAGCCGCCGTTTTTCCTTGGGGCTGATGGCGGCCAGCTCCTCCTTGGGCAAGGCCGGCCCCATCTTGGGGTTGAGCTTGCAGCGGATGACGATGTAGCCGATGAGCATGACTGCGAACATAAGCGCAGGGCCGATGCCAGCCATCCACAGGTTGCTGACGGGCTGGCGGGCAATCATGCCGTAGAGCACCAGCACTACGCTGGGCGGCATCATAATGCCCAGCGAGCTGCCCGCCTGAATGACGCCCGTAACCATGCGCTTGTCGTAGCCGCGCTTGAGCATCTCCGGCATGGCAATGGTGGCGCCGATGGCCATGCCCGCCACGCTCAGACCGTTCATGGCCGAAATAGCCACCATCAACACCACCGTGCCGATGGCCAGACCGCCGGGCAAAGGGCCCATCCAGACGTGGAACATGCGGTAGAGGTCGTTGGCGATGCCGGTTTCCGAAAGCATGTAGCCCATGTAAATGAACAGGGGCAGGGTGATCATGGGGAACCACTTCATGAGCGTGATGCTGGCGTTAAACGCCATCTGCGATCCGCCCGTGCCCCACAAAAACACGGCCGCCACGGCGCCCACAAAGCCGATGGCCGCAAAAACGCGCTGCCCGGTGAGCATCAGCATGCCCATAGATGCAAAAAGCAACAGGGCTATGCTCTCGTGAGAAAGAGTAAACGTCAGGTCAAACATGGTTCGCATCCTTTACCGGGCAGCGGAAATGCCCGGCCGCCCTGCGGCGGCCGGGCCAAGGGTGAACAACATCAGCGCGCATTCTTGAGCGCCGCCGGGACCAGGTCTGCGGCAGCCATGCCCGCGGCAAAGCCCGCGTCCTTTGCTTCGGCGGGGTCGGGCTCAAGGCTGCCGTTTTCCACAATAAGGCGTTCCGGAATGTTTTCTTCAATCATCAGGCCCCTGGAACGCGCCACAGCCTTGAAAAATTCAGAAAAGGCCTGCAGCAGGGTCAAAAAAATGCCCACGGCCATAATGGTCTTAATGGGGGCCAGGGCCGGAGCCCAGGCGGAATTGTTGTGCTGGTCAAACTCAATGGAGTACCAGGTGCTGGAAAGGCAGCCGTAGAAGAGCAACCCCAGATAGACGATAAGGAAAAACGACGTGAACACGTCCATCCTGGCCTGCTTGCGCCAGGGCCAGCGCCCGTAGAAGACGTCCATGCGCACATGGGAGTTGATCAGGAGGGCAAAACCGCCACCCAGAACATAGTACACCACCATGCAGAACTGGGCCATCTCCACGCCCCAGATGACGGGATTGTCGAAGAAGTACCTGGAGGCCGCCGAATAGAGCAAAATGCCCATCATGACAAAGACGAGATAGAGCGTGATGCGCCCCACCAACCGGTTTACAGCGTCCACATAGCGGACGAAAAGTTTGATGCAGCTGGGCATGACAACCTCCGTAACAACAGTTTTGGCGACGCCCCCGCGCGGAGGACACGCGCCGCGCGGGCAGCGCCGCCGCACAGGATCAGTAGCGGTAAGGCCGCCCGGCCTTGACCATTTCGGCATTGTACTTTTTAAGAATGTCCACCACCTTGGCGCAACGCGGGCTTTTCTTGGCCGTTTCGTCCCAGAACTTGTGGGCGGCCGCTTCCACCGTGGCCCATTCGGCGTCGGGGATGGAGGTCATCTCCATCTTGCCGCCGTTAACGCGGTAGTGCGCCTCGCCCCACCAGTACCAGTGCTGCCGGTAGTAGTGCGAGCTGTCGCAGGTGAGCTGGAACAGGGTTTTAAGGTGCTCCGGCAGCGCCGCCCATTTTTTGCTGTTGGCGAAGTAGGAGCCGATCCACGCGCCGCAGATGTTGTTGGTAAGGTAATACTTGCACTGCTCGGCCCAGCCGGAGGTATAATCCTCGGTGATGCCGGACCAGCACACGCCGTCCAGCTCGCCCGTCTGCAGGGCCACCTGAATGTCTTCCCAGGGCAGGCTCACGGGCACCACGCCAAACTGGCTCATAAATTTGCCGCCCGTGGGGAAGGAAAACACCCGCTTGCCCTTAAGGTCGGCCAGGCTGCGGATAGGCTTGGTGGTGGCGAAGTTGCAGGGATCCCAGGAGCCCGCGCCCAGCCATTCCACGCCCTTGATCTCGGCGTAGGCCTCCTTCCAGATTTTGTTCAGGCCCCAGTGCTCGAACAGCGCGGGCACGTCCAGAGAATAGCGGGTGGCAAAGGGAAAATACGCGCCGAAAATGGCCACGTCCGCCGGGGAGGCCATGGAGTCCTCGTCGCACTGGGCGGCGTCGATAGTGCCGTTCTGCACGGCGCGGAAAAGCTCGCTGGTGGGCACCAGCTGGTCGGAGGTGTAGAGCTCAATGACCATTTCCCCGTTGGCGGCCTTATTGAAGGCGTCAATCTGGGGTTTGATCACGTGCTCGGCCAGGGCGGCCCCGGCATAAGTCTGCATGCGCCACTTGATGGGCGCTTTGGCAGCCCGGCTTTCCGCGGCCTGCAGCACGCCCGTGGTGGCGGCCACAGCCGCCGTGGCTCCGATGCCCGCCTTGCGTAAAAATTCCCTTCGTTGCATGTCCACCCTCCTTGGGGCAAGCTGAGATACAAAAAAGGCCGCATGGTCTGCGGCCCCAACAGCCGCGTAACGGCTGCAACAGCACTTTGCCATCGTCTGACCTCATGTTAAGCAAGAGCGGTGCCAAAAGGACTCCTCTGGAATTTTTTCATATACTATACTAAAATAATTAATTATTTTTTTACAGTTCCAACCAAAACCGGTGCGGCCCCCTCCCAAAGCAAAACAAAATTGTCTCACAATCTTTTCCAAGTGGGCCCACACGAAGCCGCTCCCCCCGGTTCCAGACCGTAAATTTTATATAATTTACTGGTATAATTAATTTAAATTGTAAAAAATCAATGATACAAAATTGTTTGTGCGCCCAACAAAAAAGCCCCGCCAAGGCGGGGCCATAAAAAACAGCTATTCTTTTCAAGAAAATACGAATCTATTCTGCTGCAGCCCAGCCCTGCGCGCACAAGCGCGATCAGCAGCTCCGGGCCTGGGCCTGGTGCGCCCCAGGTCAGAACAGGCAGTCCAGAAATGTTTCCAGGTCCACGCCCTGGAGGTAGGCGTTCAAGTCCACCGCGTGCAGGCGGGCGGCCAGCACCTGGCGGTCGTGTTTGCAGCCTGCAAGCAAGGCTTCCAGCTCGCCCACATCCCGCACGCCGAAATAGTCGCCAAACAACCGCACCCCCGCAATAACGCCGCCCCGCACGTCCAGGCGCACGTCCAGCACGCCGCCGGGGGTGCGGGCGGCCCTGGCAAAGCCGTAATCGGGCGAAAAGCCGAAATTCCAGTCCCAGGAGCGGTATTTTTCTTCCGCCAGGGCCTCAATGGCGGCCTGTTCCTCCGCGCTCAGGCTGGCGTCCGCCGCCGGGCCTTCGCCGGCCATATAGCGCAGCAGGTAGGCGATAAAGTCTTCAATGCTCATGGGCTGCGGCAAAAAATCCGCAATGTTGCCCACGCGGCTGCGCACGCTTTTTACGGCCTTGTCGCTGTATTTGGCCTGGCCCGGTCTGAGCGCGCCGGAGATGTCCTCAATGTTGGAGGCAAAAAGAAGCGTGCCGTGGTGCAGCACCCTGTCCTTGTGCACATGCTGGGCGTTGCCGGAAACCTTTCTGCCCCGGACCACCATATCGTTGCGGCCGTTGAATTCGCACGGCACGCCCAGGGCGTTAAGGGCCGCCACCATGGGGGCGGCGAAGCGCCGGAAGTCCAGCTGGCTGACCACGTTGTTCAGGCTGATGAAGGTAAAATTGAGGTTGCCCAGATCGTGGAACACGGCCCCCCCGCCCGTAAGCCGCCGCACCACGGGAATGTGCCGCTCCAGAACAAAGGATTCGTTGATTTCGGCCAGGGTATTCTGGTTGCGGCCCACAATGACGGCCTTGTCGTTGCGCCAGAGCATGAAGACGTCTGTGGTCGTGTGGTGCAGCAGCCAGTCTTCGGCGGCCAGATTGAAGGCGGGGTCCAGGGAAGGATTGTACAGAATGCGCATGCGACTCCTCGGCTGTGGAACATGGGCCTGCGCGGCCAGACGCGCCGGTTCCGGAAGGCATACACCAGAAGGCCCGGCTTTGTCAGCCGGGTCCACGCCCGCATTCTGCGCGGGGCCCCGCACATCATCCCAGGAGCCTGCCGCATCGCAGGACCGCCGCGGCGCGCAGCCCCCTCCGCCCTGGTGGACGGAGGGGGGCGAGGAGCAGATTACAGATCAGATTTCAGTTTCAGGAATGCCCAGGGCCCTGGCCACGCCCGCGCCGTAGGCCGGATCCGCCTTGGCGCAGTGCCGCACATGGCGCAGCTGGATTTCCTTGGGCACGCCCGCCATGGCCCGGGCCGTATTGCCGAACAGGGCCTCCTGCTGCTCCGGGCTCATGACCCGGAAAAGCCTGCCCGGCTGCTCAAAGTAGTCCGCATCGTCGCAGGGGAAGGGCCAATGGTCCGCATCGCCTTCAATTTTGAGCGGCGGTTCGGCCTGGTGCGGATTTTCCTGCCACACGCCGTGGCTGTTGGGTTCGTAGTTGGTCAGGCCGCCGTAGTTGCCGTCCACCCGCATCTGGCCATCGCGGTGGTAGCTGTGGAAGGGGCAACGCGCCTTGTTCACCGGGATGAGGTGGTGGTTCACGCCCAGGCGGTAGCGCTGGGCGTCGCCATACGAGAACAAACGGCCCTGCAGCATCTTGTCCGGAGAAAAACCGATGCCCGGCACGACGTTGGCCGGATTAAAGGCGGCCTGCTCCACCTCGGCGAAGTAGTTTTCCGGATTGCGGTTCAGCTCCAGCACGCCCACTTCCAGCATGGGGCAGTCCTTGTGATACCAGACCTTGGTCAGGTCAAAGGGATGGTAGGGCAGCCTGGCGGCTTCTTCTTCGGGCATGACCTGCACGTACATGGTCCAGCGGGGGAAATCCCCTTTTTCGATATGTTCAAAAAGGTCGCGCTGGTGGCTGTCTCGGTCGCGGCCCACCAGATCCTGGGCTTCGGCGTCGGTAAGGTTTTTGATGCCTTGCTGCGTCTTGAAGTGGAATTTGACCCAAAAGCGTTCATTATCTTTATTGACAAAGCTGAAGGTGTGGCTGCCGAAGCCGTGCATGTGCCGGTAGGAGGCGGGGATGCCCCGGTCGCTCATGACCACGGTCACCTGGTGCAGGGCCTCAGGCAGCAGGGTCCAGAAATCCCAGTTGTCCGTATTGCTGTGCATGTTGGTGCGCGGGTTGCGCTTAACCACATGATTGAGATCGGGGAATTTCAACGGATCGCGCAAAAAAAAGACGGGCGTGTTGTTGCCCACCAGATCCCAGTTGCCTTCATCCGTATAGAATTTGAGGGCAAAACCGCGGATGTCGCGTTCGGCGTCGGCCGCGCCGCGCTCTCCGGCTACGGTGGAGAAGCGGGCAAAGAGCTCCGTCTTTTTGCCCACCTGAGAAAACATGGAAGCGCGCGTGTATCTGGTGACGTCATGGGTGACGGTAAACGTGCCGTAGGCCCCGGAACCCTTGGCGTGCATGCGCCGCTCAGGAATGACCTCGCGGTCGAAATGGGCCAGCTTTTCCAGAAACCAGACGTCCTGCAAAAGCATGGGGCCCCGCGCCCCTGCGGTAAGCACACGGTTGTTGTCCGCTACGGGAGCGCCGGCGTTGGTGGTGAGCTTGGGATGTTGCGGCATGGCTCGTCTCCTTGGGTTAAAGGTGAAATCCAAGGGAAGGCGGCTCGTGCGCCCTCTTGTGAACCGCACTATGACACGGCCCACAAATTTTGTAAATAGTAATTATTACTATTTCTAATAGTTAGACTATCCTACTGTAATATTGTGAAATAATAGTTTCTATATCATGGCTGGGCAACGGGTTTGCGGCTGCGCTGGATAGGCTTGCCGAGGCCCATGCTTTCTGCCGTGCGGACTACCTCTTCGGCCCGGGCTGGATCGCCGCGCAGCAGCACCAGCACCACATAGAGCTTGCCGGAGCGCTCCATGCGGGTGCGCAGGCCACGGCCCTCCAGACGTTGCCGCAGGCCGTCCACGCTATCCTCATCCTTAAAGGCCCCCACCTGAAAAACGTAGTCGGACATGCCGCCGCCGGGCGCAAGAGGCTGTACCGCGGCTGGCGCGGCGGCGGGAGCCGGGCTCTGCGGCGCGGCAGGCGGCGCAGCGGGTTGCGCGGGGGCCGCGCCCGGAGCTGCGGCGGCAACAGGCGCACGGGGCGCTGCCGCGGGTTTGGCCGGGGGCAGGCTCTCCCCCCGCAGCACGCGGGCAAAACGCAGATCTTCCGCCGCCAGAATGCCTTGGTCCGCGCCCGGTTCCGCAGCGGGGGCATTTTCGCCGTTCTTGCCCTCCCCGGCGTCATCGGCAGCCGCCTGCCGCGCCGCCTGCGCCTGCACAGCCAGGCTGCGCCAGGTGGCCCGCCCGCTCATGACGCCGCCCAGATACGCCAGAACCACGGCCGCCGCCAGCAAAAAACACGCCGCCACCACGGCGGCGGGGCGCAGGCAGAGACAGGGTTTGGGTTCGGCGGGGGCGTTTCGGGATGCGGGGACGACCTGAGGCATGATTTCTCCTGAAAAAGCAGTGTACACCTGTTCCGGGGCGCGGGGCTTTCCGGCAGGCCAGAGGCCGCGCCGCTCCCGCAGCGTCATAAACCATAGCAGTCCCGGCCCCAGGCGTAAAGGCCCGACGCTGCGGCGGCGCGCTTGCGGACGGGGCCGCCGCTCTGGTATGCTGCACCCAGTTCACGGCCCGTGTGGCCGTTCAAGGAGTGCCTTCATGCCCTGCCGCCGTTTCCGCCTTCCGTTGTTGCCGCTTCTGGCCCTGCTTTTGCCGCTCTGCACGCTCAGCACGGGCAACGCGGCCAGAGCGAACCCGACGGGCGAGCGGCCGCCGCAGTTGCTGCGCATTGTCAACAACACCGGCGCGGATGTGCTGAACCTGTGCTTTACCCGCCAGGGGCGGACGCAGTATGTGCGCCTGGATATGCCCCCGCACGGCAATGACATGGTGGAAAACCCCGGCGGTTCAGCGGATCTGCGCGTGGACACGGGCCTGGCGCTCTGGCGCTTTGCGGCCGTGCCCCTGGGCAAGGCCCGCGCCCTGACCTTCGACAGCGGCGAACCGCCGGCCCTGACGGTGGCCCTGCGGCCTGAAGGGCAACGCCGCATTGCAGGAAGCGTCACTCCGCTTCTACCCGGGCCGGAGCACGGCCCCGTGTGCCACCTGGATCAGTTCCGCCCCGGCATGACCATGCGGGAAGTGTGCGCCCTGCTGGATCCGCACCCGCCGCGCGACGACAACGACGCCGTGCTTACCAGCCTGGGCTTTGCCGGCATGGTCTGGGCGGCGCGCCTTTCGCCGGGCACGGAAGATTCCGGCGGCGTGGGCACGGACAGGCTGGACCATATGGAGCTGCGCCGCCCCCTGGACGCGCCCACGCTGGACAAGCTGCTCAAGACGCTCTACGCGCAGGGCTACGCGCCCTGGCAGGCGGAACTGCCGGGCCTGGACATGAATTTTACGGAGATGACAGGCCGCAGCGCCGAGCGCCCCACCGCCCTGCTGCGCCGCACGGTGGACGACTTTCTGGCCGCGGGCGCGGGCGAGGCCACGATTATGCTGGCCCCCCAGAAACTTTTGCCCGTGCTGGACGACGCGGACGCGCCCCACGGCGACGTGCAGCTTTTTACCCTGACCCTGCGCTGCATCTCCAGAACCCTTATTGTGGACGTAGCCGCCTACCAGGGCAGCGAGGGCGGACGATAAGGCGTTTCAGCTTTGAAATGCCCTGGCCGGCGGCGTGAGCAGACGCCCGCCGTGGAGGCCTAAGTACAATTTATTTGCGCCGTTAAACTCCGAAGCGAGCGTGCCTCCACGTTGAGCATGCTCATTCTTAACGCTAATCTGCTCCTGCGGCTGCGCGCAGACCGCGTCGGGGCGGGCACTTCTTCAGCTGGCTCTTTTCTCAGGCCGGCAGGCCGCGCCTTTCGCCGCCCAGAAGCCATAAAAAGCCCCCGGCAGACCTTGCGGTTTGTCGGGGGCTTTTGAAGAACGGGGCTACACAAAAACTAAGGGCAAACGCCCCCACTGCTGCCAAACTTTTTTTGGGGCAAAGCCTTCTTGCGACAAAAGCTCTGGGGCCACAGCAAGGCGCATATACACCGGGGCGAGCGCGTCAGGCCGCTTTTTTGGCCGCGCGCATGCGCCGGAGCCAGTCGTACCAGCCTTCCAGACCCTGCCCATCCCGGCAGGAAACCTCAAAAATTTCAATGCCCTCATTGAGCTTGGCGGCAAAACGCCGGGCGCGGGCCAGATCAAAATCCACATAGGGCAGCAGGTCCACCTTATTGAGCACCATGGCCTTGGCTAGATTAAACAGCAAGGGGTACTTTTCCGGTTTGTCGTCGCCCTCGGTCACGCTCAGCAGGGCCACTTTGGCGTCCTCCCCGCAGTCGAACTCCACAGGGCAGACCAGGTTGCCCACGTTTTCAATGAACAGAATGTCCACCCCGTCAAGGTCCAGGCTCTCCAGCGCGGTGAGCACCATGTTGCTGTCCAGGTGGCAGCCCCCGTCGGTGTTGATCTGCACAGCCTGCGCGCCCGTGGCGGCCACGCGGCGGGCGTCGTTGTCCGTCTGCAGGTCCCCTTCCACCACGGCCATGCGAAATTCCCCCGCCAGGTCGCGCAGAGTCCGCTCCAGCAGGGTGGTCTTGCCCGCGCCCGGCGAACTGATCAGGTTAAGGGTCAGAATCCCCTTGTCCGAAAGCGTCCGCCGCACATGCGCGGCCATTTTTTCATTGGCTTCAAGCACATTGCGCACCACAGGAATCTGCATGCCGTTCTCCTTGTCGGGAATGCCGATAAAACCATCAACGCAGGGACAAAAGCGGCAGAAAAACGCCCGTCAGAGCGCTTCAATGCGTTCCAGATACAACTCCTTGCCCTGCTCCACCACATGGCCGAACTGCTCGCCGCAGCCCGGGCAAGGCTCCCACAGGGCGTCCTGCCCTTCCCCGCCGAAAACCCTGCCGCACTGGCTGCAGCGCAGGCGCAGAGGCAGCTCGGCGATTTCCAGCCGCGCGCCGTCATGGGGCGTATCTTTGACCAGCATCTCAAAGCAGAATTGCAGCGACTCCGGCACCACGCCCGCAAGGGCGCCGCAGGCAATGCTGACCACCTGCAAACGGCTGCAGCCGCGGCGGGAAATTTCCTCAACCGCCATCTGCAACAGGCTTTGAGCAATGGACATCTCGTGCATGGGGGCATGGTAGTCCAAAGACCGCGGCAGGTAAAGGGCATCAGGACAATCTTGCCATTCCCCGCAAATCATGTACATTTACGCCATGCGTCAGCCCAAATTTTTCGGCGTGTACTCCCTGTCCACGGGCTGGACGGACAACCGCCGCAAAACCCTTTTCTTTGTCTGGGAACTGCCGGACGGCGCTTTCGCCGTGCAGGAACTGGACTCCGCGCTGCAGCCGCGGACCGCTCCCGAGCGCATCAGCGTCCGCGCCTTCAGCAAAAATTTCCTCCAGGAACCGGAAATCCTGGCCATGCCCATGGCCGCGCCAGATCCAGCCGCACTGCAGCCCACGCCCGCGCCGCAACCCGTGCCCTCAGGGGACGGCACCCCCCGCCCCGCCCCCACGGCGGCCGCCAAGGCTGCGCCCCCCAAAGAAGCCCCCCACGGCACGGCCGCCCCCCGGACTGCCGCCCGGACTGCCGCCCGGCTGCGCGTCAGCGCGTCCGCCCCGGCGGCCGAGCGCCCCGCCGCCCGCGCGGGCCTGCCGCAAACCGCCCGTCCTGGCGCAACGGCGGTGGAAACGCCCCCCCGGCCCCGCTCCGTGCAGGCCTACGACCTGCAGGAGGCCCATCAGGCCCGGCTGGCGGAAGACAACCTGCGCGAAACCTTCCGGCAAACCCTGCTCCGCCTCAAGCGCCCCAAAGACCGTAAAGCGGCGCTGGCCGCGCTGGAGCAACTGGCCGCCATCACGGAAAACATCACCCCGGTTCATAAACATATGTTCCGGGATTTCGGCGTGCGTCTGCGGCAAAACGCCCTGCCCGACCTTGCGCTGCTGTTCAGCCGCAAGGCTGTGGAGCTGGCCCCGGACGACGACCACGCCCATTTCAATCTGGCCCGCATCCTGTGTCTTCTGGGCCAATACGACGAAGCGGCCAGCCATGTCCGCACCGCCATGCACATGGACTCGCAAGAGCCCGTCTACCTCAGGATGCTTGCCCATATCCGCAAGGAAAAGCTGCTGCACCGAGGGGCCAAACGCCCCCCGACCCTGCGCTGAATCCGCGCGGCAGCCGCACGTTCCAGCAGGAGCCCTCAGGCATGAACAAAGCCATTCTCAGTCTGTTACTGGCCGTCTGCATTCTTGGCATGGCCCTTATTATGCTTAACGACCGCCTGCGTCGGCCCGACGCCGTGCCGCAGCCCGCAGGCGTGACTGCGCCCGCCGCGGACCAGGCCCCCCTCCCGCCGCTGTCCCCGGCAACGCCGCAGGATCCGGCCCGCGAAGCCGCCCCCCAGGAGGCGCTCGCCCCCACGCCGCAACCCGCGCTTAAGGCTGACGCCGCCGCGCCGCTGCCGGAGCCCCTGCCCGCGCCTTCGACCGCGCCGCTGCCCCCGCCGGCCCCTTCGGATCGGCCGACGGCCGCCGCGGACCAGGCCCCTCGCCCCCACGCCCCGGAAGCACAGGCCCCGGAAGCACAGGCCCCGGCAGCGCCCAAGCCCTCTCCGGCGGCAGCCGCCCCCAAACCAGCGGCCCCGGCCGTCGTTCAGGCCGCCCCGACGCCCGCAGTCAAAGCCGCGCCCAGGCAGCAGGTCATCAGCCGCTTTGTGATTTTTGCCCGTGAGACGGGGGCCACCGTGCGGCTGGTGGGTAATGGGCCCCTGAGCTATAAATCCATGCAGCTCGCCGGACCGGACCGGGTAGTGGTGGACCTGGAGGGCCAATGGCAGGTTAAAGCGCCGGGCGTGCCCAAAAATCCGCTGGTAACCAACGTGCGCATTGGAAAGTCGGGCGACAAGACCCGCGTGGTTATCGACCTCTCCGGCAAGCCCAAAAAGACGCGCTACACCCTTTCCAAGGACCGCCGCATGCTGGACATCCGCGTGGACTGAACCACGACGGCTTAGGGCTCCCGCGGCAAAGGGCGCGGCCGGCATGCGTCAGGCCTCGCCCTTAAAGCAGATTCCCTTTGCGAACAGGCTCTCAAAGTTTACGACACGCTCGTTCCGGCGCTTACCAGCGCCAATAACTTGCGTTTACGCCGCCACGGCGGGCGTCTGCTCGCACAGCCGCCACGGCATTGCAGGGTTGCAATGCCGCAGCTCGCGGCCTGCCTTTGAGCATATCGGCTTTAGTGGCCCTGACCAGCGGCAACCCGCACGCCGGGCGGCGCGGCATTTTTTTTCTTTTCTATGGCCCGCGTCACAAGCCGGAAAAAATCCTCTGGGGGAATGCCCAGCGCATCGCAAATGGAGTATACGGCATTGACCGTAGGCCGCTTCAGCTGTTGCTCAATCTCACGCAGATACCGGCGTTCAAGGTTGGCCACTTCTGCCAGCGAGGACTTGGTCATGCCCCGCTCTATACGCAGGGACTCGATAACTTCCGCAAGGGCTTCAGCCAAATAAGGGTACACTCGCATAGCATTACAATACACAAAATTTCACTGGAAAATATGAGCTATAGTACCCAAATGCCCCTGCGACATGGCTTTACTGATACACCCCCCCTCAAAAGAAAGTATTGTTCTGACCGGGCAGGAGCAATTGTTATATGGAAATATTTTCAACAATTACAGAGTGTTTATGCACGGCATTCTCCAACTCTCCACGCAACGCATCATTTTTACTTCAAATTATATTTAACTATATAAATACAGTATGAGTACATAATTATAAATTATACGCAATTTTTCACAATTTTTTTATATTACAACAGCCAAGAACAAAATATACATGCTTATGATTCCATAGAATTTCTTTCCATAACAGTAATATATTTCATATGATATACCCAGATGAAATATATTGCATACTATAAATTTTTGCAGAGTTGCAAATATATCAATGCGAACATTACAATAAAGACTACCATTACACTTCTTAGATGGCAAAAAATTTGGGGCATTTTAATCGCAACAACTATAAAATACTATTTTTTAATACAGCATTCTGCCAAAATAACTTTTTCTTCAATGAAAAGAAGGGAAAATACGTCTTGCAGGAAGATGACGAAACCGCTACAAATTTTTTGAACCACCGACACTCCGCAAAAATGCCGGAGGAAACTTGCGACCGCAGCCGGAGCGAGGCTGCCGCCGGGCCGCGGATACGGCTGCGCCCCGCACCCTCAGGCTTTTATTTTTTGGGGGAAAATCGCGCCTGCCGCGCGCCCCGCACCTTTGACGCACTGCGTGACACGCCATGACCAACGCACGGTTTGTTCTGCTGCTCTCCTTTCTTGCGCTGCTGTTGCTGCCTGCACAGCTGCGGGCATGGGACGGGCCCCAGGAAACCGTGCGCGTGGTCTACCGGGATTTCGGCGCCTATATGCAACGGCAGCCCGACGGCCGCTACCAGGGCTTTCTTGTCGAATATCTTGAAGAAATAGCCCGCAGGGCGCACCTGCGTTTGGAGGCTGTGGACGGCAAGAACTGGCCGCGCAGCCTGCGGATGCTGGAGCAGGGCGAGGCGGACCTGCTGCCCGGCGTTCTCTACACGCCGGAACGCGCGCAAAAAATGCTCTTTCCCGCCCTGCCGGCGGGCAACACCTTCATCACGCTCAGCGTCCGCGCGGAAGACGGCCGGTACGACCACGCCCGCCCGTCCGCCTTCAACGGCATGCGGGTGGGGGCCGTGCTGCAGTCCAGGGCCACCGCCATCTTTGAGGACTTTGCCCGCGCCCACGAGGTTGCCGTCACCGTGGTGCCGTTCCTTTCCGCGTCTGCCATGCTTGCGGCTTTGCGGCAGGGAGAGGTGGACGGCGCAGTGGTAAGCTACCTGGGCCGCGGGCTGCCGTACAAGCCAGTGCTCCGGCTTGCGGCGGAACCTTTCTATGTGGCTATTGCCCCCCACAAGGCCTACCTGCTTGCCGGCATCAACGCCGCGCAGCGGGGACTGACCAGAGAGAACCCGCGCTACGGCCTGGAGCTTTCCCAAAAATACCTCGCCGCGCCTGAAAAAGGACGCACCAGCTTCACCCGCGAAGAAGAATCCTTCATCAAAAACACGCGCCCCATTACCGTGGCCTATGCGCCGGACGCCGCGCCCCTGCAATACCAGGATCCCCAAACGGGGCTTTTTGCGGGAACAGCGCGCGAAATTTTTACCCAGCTGGAGCAACGCTCCGGGCTGCGCTTTCATTATGTGCCCATGCCGCAGCACAGGGCCCTGGAACTGGCCGCCAAGGGCGAAATAGACGCCATCGCCTGCCTGACGGGCGACTTTTTTCAGGATAAAAAGCTGCCATTGCGCACCACCCGCCCCTACCTGCGCACCCTCAGCGTCCGCGTAAGCCGCACGGACGCGCCCCCGGCCCCCGTGGCCAGGGTGGCCCTGCAGGAGGGGCTGCTGCTTTCCGGGCAGGTGGCCGCCTCCCTGCCCGACAGCCGCATCGTCTACCGTCAGAGCCTGCGCGCCTGCCTGGACGACCTGACGGCAGGCCGGGCGGACGCCGTGTACACCAACCTGCACATGGCTCGGGCGCTCCTGACGGAAACGCCCTACGCCGGGCTGCGCATGGCCGTCCTGCCCAACTGCGTCAGCGACCTGCGCATCGGCCTTTCGCCCCTGGCGGACCACAGGCTGTTCACCATCCTGGACAAATGCCTGCAGACCCTGCCCGATCAGGACATAGACGCCCCAGTGCTGGCCGCCCTGCCCGCCCCATCCGGCGTCAGCCTTACGGAGTTCATCCGCCAGAACCCGGCAACGGCCATGGGCGGCACGGTGGCGCTTTCCGCCTTGCTTGTGGCCCTGCTGAGCTGCGCCCTAGCCGTCAAATCCTGCAGCAAGCGGCGCGTTGAAACCCAGCTCTACCGCGACGCCTTGACTGGCCTGCCCAATCTGGAAAAATTCCGCGAGGATTGCGCCCGGCTGCTGGAGGACGGGCAAGAACGCTACGCCCTGCTCATGGGTGACATGGTCCAGTTCAAAACCGTCAACGATCAACTGGGCTTTTCCCGCGGGGATGAGGTGCTCCGCGCGTACAGCTCCATTCTGCAGGGACGGGTTTCCGCTGCCGAGCGCTGCGGCCGCGTTTCCTCCGACGTTTTCGTGCTCCTCCTGCGCTACAGCGGCTGGGAGCAGCTCAGCACGCGCATGGGGCAGATGGAAAGCGCCCTGGACGCCTGGCGGCGCTCGCAAGACCTGCCCTATAAGATCAGCACCGTGTACGGCGCATATGAGGTAATTTCCAGCGAGGGCAACGACGTGCAGCGCATGCTGGACCTGGCCAACTACGCGCGCCATGAAGCCAAACGCATGCCAAACACGCGCCTTTTGCTCTATGGCGAACAGATGCGCCAGGAAGCTCTGCTGCATCAGGAGCTCAACAGCCGCCTGGAAACGGCCCTGACCAACGGCGAGCTGGAAGCCTGGTACCAGGCCAAGGTGGACATGCGCACGGGCAGCATCATCGGCGCCGAGGCCCTGGTGCGCTGGAACCACCCCACCAGGGGGCTGCTCACGCCGGGCAGCTTTATCCCCCTCTTTGAACGCAACGGCATGGTCACCGGCATCGACCTGTATATTTTTGAGCAGACCTGCAAGGCGCTGCACAGCTGGCGGCTGCGCAACCTGCCCACGCACACCATTTCCTGCAATTTTTCGCGGCTGCACTTTGACCGGCAGGATTTTCCCAACCAATTGGCCGCCATTGCCGCCCGCTATGACGTGCCCCACGCCCTTCTGGAAGTGGAAATCACTGAAAGCGCCATTATGAAAAACCCTGAAGCCGCCTGGATGCAGATCATCCAGCTCAAGCAGATGGGCTTCAAAACGGCCATCGACGATTTCGGCACCGGCTATTCCTCCCTGGGCCTTGTGCAGATGCTCAACGCCGACGTCATCAAGATCGACCGGAGCTTTGTGCAGCGCGATCTGCCCGGCCAACGGGCGCAGGTTGTCCTTGGCAACATCATCCGCCTGGCCCTGGAGCTGGATATGGCCGTCATCTGCGAAGGGGTGGAAACGGCGGAGCAGGCCGCCATTCTCATGCGCCTGGGCTGCTTCAAAGCCCAGGGCTTCTTCTACGCCCGCCCCGAACCGGAACGTGAATTTGAGGCCCGCCTGGCCTTACAGCCGTTCTGAGGCGGAGCCCCCAAACGCATTTCGCTTTTGAAACGCCTGCGGCCGTATGAACAGACGCCCGCCGCCAGGGCGCAAGCGCGGCCCTGCTGCGCGAAAGCGCCGGAGCGGACCTTGCCCTTGGAACAGATGTTCTCAAGGGAAGCTGCCATATAATGCGACGCCGCGGCGTGAACAAGCATTCACGTCGCGGCGTCGCATTGGGCGGGAGGATCCCGTCTGAGCGGTGCGGCATTGCAATGTTGCAATGCCCTGGCGGCTGCATGAGCAGAAGCTCGCCGTGCAGGCGTGAGCGCAATGCATTTGCGCTGACAAGCGCCGAAACGAGCGTGTCGCAACTTTTCTGAGAATTACTGCAGCGCCTGCCCCACGGCCTGGCGGTAGCCGGAGAGCCGCCGCCGCTCCTTGCGGGAACGGCACAGCCGGGTTTTGATTTCTTCATGCGCCTCGCGCGCCATCCTGGTCAGGGATTCCTGAAGGCGCACCAGCTCCTGCAGGCTTTCACGGCACTGCGCAACCGAGCTTTCCTCCATCACCGTCCAGGCCATGCAGGTTACGGAGTTGCGGCGTTCAGCCAGCTCCACGGCCTTGTCGTAGGCCCCGCCCCGCATGGCGTCCATTTCCTGCCGCGCCAGATCCAGCGCTTCGTGCAACAAGCCCGCACTCTGTCCCATACGCCCCCTCCGCTTGTCTCTTCCAGGCCGCAAAAAGGTTATTGCGCCGGGATCGCCGCCGCCATATCCGTGTGCAGACGCCGGCTTACGGTCTGCCATTCTTCGCACATGGGCAGGAACTCAAATTCCAGCAGATCGGCCAGCAGCACCCAGTCTTCGTTTTCCATTACGTCGCTCATTTCCGAAAGCAGGGCGGAAAGCTGCTCGATCCGCTTCGCCTGGTCCTGCGCCCCGCCCTGACCGCAACGCTGGCGCAGCTCCGTGAGCATGCTCAGAAAGTCGCGCGTCACGTCCAGCAGATCCTGAAAAAGCTCCAGCGCGTCCACATCCGCCGCTTCGCGGAACAGGCGGCTCACTTCCCGCGCGCCCTTGGCCATCATAGCGGCCACCTTGTCCATCTCCCCGGCCATGTCCGCAGCCATGACGTCCATGGGCACGGTGCGCAGCTCCAGGGAAGAAATGCTGTTGCAAAGAATATCCTCGGCCTGGTGCGGGTAGATTTCGGAAAAGGCTTCATTGTTGACCAGCACGTCGGTCACCACCCGGTTTTCCAGCCGCTCGTCCTGCATAAGGTCCAGCAGGGCTTCCTCCAGATTGCCGAACGAGGCGATTTCCTTTTCGCTTCTGGCGCCGTCGATAATAATCATACGCTCCTCCTGCTCCCCACGGGGAAGAATTTACCGTCAAAAGACTGCTGAAATGCTAGCAACACTCATGCCAAAATTTACAGGTTCGCCCGCCACTGCCGCAAATATACGGCTAACCTGCCGGAAAATTGCAAAAACACCGTAAGCTGCTCCCCCCGGGCCTGGCGCAGCTCCCGCCAGAAGCCACCCAGGGCGGCCAGGGGCGCGCACCCGTCCAGCAAGAGCTGCAACCGCTCGCAATTGCGCAGCAACAGCGCGCCCGCCCTGACGCTTTTGCCGACCAGCGCGCCCTGCGCCGCAATGGCCTCCAGCAGACCCTCCGCCTGCTCCAGGGCTGCGCCCACCTCCTGTACAAAACTGGGGCTGCAGGCCGGAACAGCGGCGGACGTGAGGGCCGTGGACGTGGGACGGTCCATGTCGTCAAGAATATGACGCCAAAACCGCCGCTGCTGCCGCATCCAGAGGCTGCGGTCCTCCCTTTCCCGACCGGCCAGCTCGCGCAGATCCATAAAATTGTCCGCATCCCGCTCGCTCAGCCAGATTCTGGCCTCCCTGCCCGCCTGCGCCAGGGGCGCGTCCTCCCAGCGGCCGGTGCGGGCCCAGGCCAGGACCAGCGCGGCCACGGAAGCGGGGCTGATGCGCTTAAGGCAGGCCAGGCCGTGGGGACAAGGGCGGTTGTAGGGGCAGGGGTGGCAATCCATGGCTGGCTCCAGGCAGCAGCAGCCCGGCAGATAGGGCCCCGTATCCCACGGCTGGGCCGTGGCGAGGAACAAGGCCAGACTGGGCAGGCCAAGCCCCGCGGCCAGATGCATGGTGCCGGTATCGTTGGTGATGAGCAGGCGCATGTGCGCCAGCACGGCCGCCAGCTGGGCGAGATCCGTACGGCCCACGGCGTCGCAGAAAGGCGCGGCGGCCAGGGCGGCGTATTCCCCGGCCAGCGGAACCTCGCCGGGCGCGCCCAAAAGAACGGGGCAGAGCCGCAGTTCGCGCCACAGCCGGTCCCCCACGGCGGCAAAGTGCGCCACAGGCCACTGCCGCCGGGCTTCGCTGGCCCCCAGCTGCAAACCCACAAAGCCCTGCGCCGCTGCAGGCGCGGCGGCCAGCAAGGCGCGCGCCGCCTCTCCGGCCTGCGGCGAAGGTTGCCGCAGGGCGGCGTCCCCTGCCCTCATGGCAGCCGCACTGCCCCTGGGGCCGCCCAACATGCGGAACATATCCACCAGATTGAAGGGCGCGTTGAGCCGCCCGGCCGTAGTGCCGTTAAGAAAAGAGGCCCAAAGCCCGTTGTTGCGGCCAAAGCCCTCGGCATCCAGGTCAAACCCCCGCACCGGGCGGTCCGGCCCGGCCAGCAGACGGGTCAGCAGACGGGCCGGCAGCGTGGTGGTGAGATTAATGAGTTCCCTGGGGTTTGTTGCGGCCCGGAGGCCGCGCGTCCAGTCCAGCAGATCGCCGGCGGCCAGACGCCAATCCCGGTCCAGCAGGGCCAGCAGGCGCGGCCCGGGCAAGGGCCAGATCCGCTCCACATGGCGCAGCAGCGCACCGGCGGCGGCAAAATTCTCCAGACAGACCAGGTGCACCCGCCGCCCGCGCCGGTGCAGATCTGCAATCAGCGCCTGGCTCTGGAGCAGATCGCCCAACCGGGTCAGATTGACGACCAGGCTGACGCCCGCCTCCGCCGCGTCCGCCGTATTGGGCGCTGCCGTCCTGCCGTCCATGCGCGCCTCAGGCCAGGGCGGCTGCGCCGCCGTCCAGCAGATTCAGGGCCAGCATTTTTTCCTGCTTGAATCGGTTGGCCACGGCCGCCTGCACGCTGCTGTCCGAGGAGCCGAACTGCCCCACCCGGATTTTGTACACGTTGTTGATGAGCTTGCGTTCGTAGCCAGGGTCGGCCGGGTTCCCGCTCATGGCGTCCGCGCGGTCAAAAATGCGCGCCGCGCCCGCGGGGCCGTGCTGTACGGCCGTGCTCCAGATAACTTCACGCATGGCTGTGGAGAGCGTATCGGCCTTGAGATTGGTGCGCTGGGCAATGGCCTCCACCGCCGGTTCATAGTGGCTTTCACGGACGAAGGCCTCCTGCAGATCTTCAAAGCGTTCCGGCTGCTCCTGGGCGATGGCCCGCCAGGCGTCGGGCATGGCGCCCCGGCGGCTGCCCGTGTTGCCGGGACCGGCCGAACGCAGCCGCCGTGAAAGATCCGGGGCCTCGCGGTCCAGAAAATTCAGGAAATCGCCCAGGCTCCCCGCCCGCGACGAAACCTGGTACTTGCCGTAAGAGGTGCCGCCGTTGCGGTCATAGCCCACGGCGGCAATGCCGTCGCCCCCCGACTCAAACCGGGCGGAGAGGCGGCCGAGACCCGTTTCTTCCGCCGGCACGGCGGCCTTGCGCCGCGCGCCGCTCCCCGCGGAGCGCACAAAATCGCCCAGACCAGCGCCGCCCAGGCGTAACGTGTCTGATTGCCCCCCTTGCGTCAGGGCGCGCAGATGCCTGGCCGTGCCCATGCTGCGGGCCAGATCCAGGGTAGAGCTGCCGCCCATGCTCTGCATAAGGCCCTCCAGGGCTTTGGTCTGCCGCAGGTCGGCCTGCGCCTTGTTGAACGTCTGGGCGCGCAGCAGGTCGCTGGGGCTGCGCCCGGCCAGCACCAGACCGCCTGAACGGGGCGCGACGCCCTGCCCGACGGCGGTCGCGACGCCGCCCTGCGCGGCCGCCGGAGCCTGGCTGCGCATGAGGGCGGCGAAATCCGCCGGCCGTTCCGCGGTTGCGGCGCGGGACCGGGACGCAACGGCTGCGGCCTGCGCCGCGCCGCCTGCCGAAGGGGGCTGAATAAGAAATGATGAGAGCGCCATGCGTGCCTCCTGTTCAGTGGTCAGTCCACCACGGCCAAGAGGTAGCAAGGACAGTGCCAGATCCGGATCACAAAGCAAATTCAGGCTGTTGTATGCAGCCTTTTGGAGCGGCGCCAAGGCGCCGACAGGGGGCGTAGTCAGTCCGCCCGCTTGCCGCTGCGCCGCGCGCGGAGCATCTCAATAAGCACCGGCAAGAGCGAAAGCACAATGATGACATAGACGATAATATTGAAGTGCTGCCGCACCCAGGGCAGATTGCCCAGAAAGTAGCCTGCGGAAACAAGGCCCCCAACCCAAAGCACGCAGCCCGTGATATTGTACACAAAAAACGTTCGCGGGTGCATGAGGGCAATGCCCGCCACAAAGGGCGCAAATGTGCGCACAACAGGAATAAAGCGGGCCAGCACAATGGCCTTGCCCCCGTGGCGCTCATAAAACAGATGCGCCTTGAGCAGATATTCCTTCTTGATCAACCGGTGTTCCCGCGAAAAAATGGCCGGTCCCACATGCCTGCCGATAAGGTAGTTGGCAGCGTCGCCGCCCACGCCCGCCGCCAGCAGCACGCCCATAACCTCGCCATACCCCATAAGCCCGGCCCCGGCCGCCACCCCGGAGGCGAAAAGCAGGGAATCCCCCGGCAGAAAAGGCGTGACCACCAGCCCCGTCTCGCAGAACACGATGACAAAAAGGATGGCGTAAACCCACACGCCGTACCGCGCCACCAGCTCGAACAGGTGCACGTCAATGTGCAGGACAAAATCTGCGAAATACTGCAAAAATTCCATGCCGCAACGCCTCCGGTAAACTGTGGGGCTGCCCCCGCAGCGCTCTTGTACCCCAGGGCCGCTTGTGGCACAACTCAAGCATGCGCATCCTGGCCGTCCTGTTTTTCCTGCTTGTGGCCGCCCTGCCCTGCGGGGCGCGAGCCGACGAACCCTATCAACCGGGCTTCCGCACCCTGGGGTCGTGGTCCACGGCAGAAGGGCTGCGCCTGGACGTCAACGTCTGGTACCCCTCCACCAGGCAGGCGCGCGACCTGAGCTACCCGCCGTGGGAGTTTTCCGCCGCCCGGGGGGGCAAGCCCGCGGAAGGGCGCTTTCCTCTGCTGCTGCTCTCCCACGGCACGGCGGGCACGCGCTTTTCGTACCACGATACGGCCTCCTGGCTGGCTTCCCGCGGCTTTGTGGTGGCGGCCCCCACCCACGCTCGCGACAATATGGACAATATGGACGACCTCTTCTCCTGGCGGCAGCTGGATGCCAGGGTGCGGGAGCTTTCCGGCGTCATTGATCTGCTGCTGGCCGATCCGGAGACAGCCCCCAGCGTGGACGCGGAGCGCATCGGCGTGCTGGGCTTCGGCTCCGGCGGCACGGCGGCCCTGCTGCTGGGCGGCGCCCTGCCGGATTGCTCCGGCTGGAACAGCTACTGCGGCGTGGCCGGACATGCCGACATGTACTGCAACGTCTGGGCCCGCCAGCGCATGGACAAGCTCTGCCGCAGCCTGCCCCTGACCAAGAGCCTGGCCGACCCCAGGGTGCGGGCCGTAGCGGCCGTAGCCCCCGGCTTCGGCATGCTCTTCTCGCGCGCTTCCTTCCGCTGGTTCTACCCGCCCCTGCTGCTGGTCGCCGCGCAGCAGGACCAGGACAACCTCCCGGCCCTGCACGCCCGCCACATCTATGAAAGCATGGGGAAAAAGCCCCGCTGGCTGTACCTGCCCGGAGCGGACGCCGCCGCTTTTGCGGCCCCCTGCCCGGAAGCCCTGGCCGCTGAGCTGCCTGAGCTGTGCCGCCCCATGGCGCAGCCCTCGCGCGCCGCACAGCACCAGAAACTGAATGCCGCCCTGGCGGACTTTTTTCTGCACTACCTGGGCGGCGCAAGCACGCCGCCGCACATTCCGCCCCCGCCGGACCTCACCCCACCGCCGCCCGCGCCGCAGCCTGCGCCGCCCCCCGCGCCCAAGACCCGGAAAAAGCGCGGCTGACGCGCCCTGCCCCGCCCCTTGACACAGCGGGGTGCAACACATACAGCTTGGGCACAGCAACACGCGCCTCAGGGTCCGTTTCCCCGCGCCGGGCGCGCCTTGACCACGGCGCGCCGAAGTCAAGGCCTTCAATCTGTACGGCATGACGACCGCAACCAGGAAGCCCATGCGCCGCTTTTTCGCCATACTTTCCCTTGCCCTCTGGGCCTGCTGCGGGCCTGCATCCGCCACGGCGACGCCCGCGCAAACCCTTGCGGCCCCGGACACGGCGGATCAAGGCATGGCAGCCCCGGACGCCACAGCTCAGGATACGGCCGTTCAGGGTACGGCTGCCCCCACGGCGGAGCCTGCCGCCGCGCCGCCCAAGGCCGCCGCTCAGGCCCCGGCAACGCCCTCGGAAGCGCCCGGCAAAAATCCGCCGGAAACCGCGCCCGTCAACGGTCAGGACGGCTGGGTCATCATGCCTGCCGGGGCGCGCTCCACCTATATGGGCATCCACGGCGGCACCATGCCCGTAAGCCTGCTGGTCTACGGGGACGGCAGCTCGCTGGTGACCTTTGTGGGCCGCACGGGCAACGATTTTCTGGAAATACTGCGCCGCACGGATCTGCCCGTGCCAAGTCTGCTCAACGCCACGTCCCGCTACGGCCGCGCGCCCCTGCCCACGGCCAACGGCAGCGTGCTTATGGCGGGCAGCCCGGCCAGCAGCATTCCCGTGCTCAACCTGCCGGGGGGCAGCCTCCTCGACACGGCCTTGAGCTCCGGGCTGCTTCAGCCATTCGGCCTTTCGGACAAGCCCCTTGCCATTGAGGGGCAGGTCACGCGCCCGCCGCACCTGACCCCTGTGCGCCAGTACCGGCTGCTCTTCCGCCCCCAATACCTCCAGCCCCGACGCGCGCCGCGCTGATCCTTTCACGGTTTTGCGGTGCAATATATATTTGTCTTTAAATAAAGAATAGGGTATAGGCCTCCCAAGACCCTGTTGGAGGAGCCCGTATTATGTCTTTTGCACCATTTTCGCACGCCCTGGAAGCGCTGTGCGCAGCCTGCGCCGCAGACGCAACCCTGCCCGCGCCCCAGGCCCGGCTGCTCGGCGACGGCCTGGAAGCCCTGCGCGCCGACAGCGCGGGTTTTGTCGCTGTAGTGGACCCCCAGAATCCCTTTTACCTGGAATTTGCGCGCTATATGGAGCAGGGCTGCCGACTGGAAGAGGACGGCCTGGCCCTGCTGGAATGCCTGAGCATCTTCTTCCGCCTGCGCCAGACCCTGGAACCAAGCCGCACACCCGCCCCGGCGGAACAGCGGGTACAGGCCTACTTTGAACGCAGCGGCCTGTGGAACCCGGAGGACGGCAACCTGGTCAGCCAGTGGTACTGGCGGCGCATTCCGGCCATGGGCAACAACAGCGGCCCGCGCTGAAGCGGCCGCCCCCTTCGCCCCAAGCGCGGCGGCAGGCCTGAAAAAGGATTGGCCTGGCCGCCGCGCGCAGAATCGCCCTCCCTGGACATACCCGGCCGTCCGCGCTACACGGGATGAAGAGTGGCCTCCGCGTCAGGCCGCCCTGCTGTCTTTCCTCCTGTCCACGGAGCGGCCATGAGCGTCGTCATCGGATTCCTGACCTTTCCCGGACTGCTGCAAGCGGACCTCACCGGGGCCTTCGGCGTTCTGGCTGCCGGGCCCGCATAGCCGCCCCTTGCCGTCTCGTTGGCCGCACAGACCGCGCTCTGCGCGCGACGCACGGCAAGCCTCAAGCATCAAACGTCAAAGGCCGCCCCCTTAGGGGACGGCCTTTTCTTCTTGCAGGGCCCCCGCCTGGCGGGGGGGCCCTGCTGTTCTCAGGTTCCGGAGTGCGGCCGGCAACGCCGCCGCGCAACCGGACTACTTTTTCAGATTTTCGGCCAGCAGCTCGGCGATGTGGTCCACCTTGATCTTAAGACCCTTCTTTTCCGCACCGCCGCGCAGCTGCATAACGCAGCCGGGGCAGTCCACCACCAGGCGGTCCGCGCCGGTTTCTTCCATGTGCTTCAGCTTGTTCTCCAGAAGCTGCGCCGAAATTTCGGGGAACTTCACGGAGTAGCTGCCGCCGAAGCCGCAGCAGACTTCTTCCTCCTCGCAGGGCACATACTGGGCCGCGTCCGCAATGAGCTCGCGCGGGGCCTTGTGCACGCCCAGGCCGCGGCAGAGGTGGCAGGAGGCGTGGTAGGTCACCTTCTGAGCGGAATTATTGAAGTCCTCAGACTTCAGGCCCAGCACATCGTGGACAAAGGAGCTGAAGTCGATGACCTTGGCCGCAAAGGCCTGGGCCTCCACCGTGGCGTAGTCCTTGTCCAGGATTTCCGGGTAGTGGTGCTTAAGGTGCCCGGCGCAGCTGGCGCAGAGGGTCACGATATAATCGTAGTTGCCCCCGCGGAAGGCGGCGATATTCTGCTTGGCCACGTCTATGGAGGTCTTGCGCTGGCCCATCATTTCCAGGGGCAGGCCGCAGCAGGACTGCTCCATGGGGAACTCCACGGCCACGTTCTTGGCGGCCAGGATTTTGACGGCGGCTTCCAGCTCCTCAGGGTAGATGAAGTCCTGGGCGCAGCCGCTGAACAGAGCCACGCGCATGACGGGATTTTCCACCTTGGGCGCAATTTCGGGCCAGCGGTCGCGGAAGGACTTGCCGGCAATGGCCGGCAGGGCCTTGAAGCCATGCTTGCCCAGGAAGGCCATGGGCAGATGGCGGATAAAAGGTTCGCCGCGGGTAAAGGGCTTCTGCGCGAAGCTCGCGAACTTAAGCAGCCGGTGGAAGAGCTTGCGGTTCTTCATGACGGCGGAGAGCAGATTGGCCTCCACCGGCGCGCCCTGCTCGGCGTTGAGGCGGCTGCGCACCTCGCGGATCAGGCGGGGCAGGTCGATGCCGCCCGCGCAGACGTTGGCGCAGGATTCGCAGCCCATGCAGTTCTGGCTCAGGATGCGGGCCCTGTCCTTGCCGTGGAAGAAGTAGGTAAGGATCAGGCCGATGGCGCCGATGTAGATGTAGCCCATCTTGTGGCCGCCCACCAAGCGGTAGACCGGGCAGACGTTGGCGCAGGCGCCGCAGCGCACGCAACGGAAGATCTGTTTGAACAGAGGATCCTTGGCGATCTGGGTGCGGCCATTATCCACAAAGACCACATGCATGATCTTTTTGTTGTCCGCGTTTGCTCCGCAGGGGCCCGCGCCGCACATCCAGGTGACGTAGGAGGTAAGCCGCTGGGCCGTGGCGTTGCGGGGCAGCACCAGCAAGGCCGTAAGGGCGTCGTCCAGGCTGGCCACCAGCTTGTCCAGGCCGGCAATGGCCACATGCACCCTGGGCAGGGTGGTGACCATGCGGGCGTTGCCTTCGTTGGTGACGGTGGAAACCGCGCCGTTTTCGGCCACGGCAAAGTTACAGCCGCTCACGCCCATGTCCGCGGCGATGAACTTGCGGCGCAGCTGCACGCGGGCCACCTTCACCAGGCGCTGGATATCCGAATCCTGCTTCTCGCCCGTGGCCTTGGTGAAGTCGTCGGCCACCTGATAGCGCGAAAGGTGGATGGCGGGCATGACCATGTGCGAGGGGCCTTCGTGCCGCAGCTGGATGATCCACTCGCCGAGGTCGGTCTCGTCCACGGTAAGGCCCTGGGCCTCCAGGGCGGGGTTCAGCCCGATTTCCTCGGCCGTCATGGATTTGGACTTGGTCACCCGCTTGACGTTGTTTTCCTTGGCGATGCGGATGATGATCTCGTTGGCCTCGGCGGCGGTGGCGGCACGGTGCACGTGCACGCCGCGCTTTTCGGCCTCGGCCTTGAACTGCGCGTAGAGCTCTTCCAGATGCTGGCAGGCGTAGTCCTTGGCCTCGGCAATCTTGTGGATGAGCGCGCGTTCGTCCACATCTTTGAACACGGCCTCGCGGTTGGCCCGGTAGGCCACGGCAAAGGTGTCCAGGGTGCGGCGCAGAAAGTCGTCCTTAAGGGCGTCGTCCAGTTCCTTATGGTATCCCGAAGAGCTTTTGAGGGCGTCGTGCATGGGTTAGTCCTCCAGAAGAATGATGTGCAGTTCCAGCGGGCCATGCACGCCCACGGCGGCCACACGCTCGATGTCGGCGGTGCGGCTGGGGCCGGTGATCAGGGTGGTGTAGGTGGCGGGAGCTTCGTTCATGCGGTCGCGCAGACGCTGGGCAATGGACGGCAGATCCGGATAAATGGCGGATTTGCGCAGCAGGATAACGGAAATTTCCGAAACCATGCCCGCGAGGCGCGCGTCCTCATTGTCCGTATTGACCAGGCAGGTTCCGCTGGCGGCCACGCCCAGCACGGCGGTGGAAAGGCCCACGTCGATGCCGGCCAGATAGTTGCGCAGCCCCTCGCGCAGGCACAGAAAGCCTTTTTCCTCACAGGCTTTGGCCAGCTGGGCAAAATCCTCGTCGTTCAGTTCCGGCGCGGCCACCACGCGCTTGACGCGGGTGGGCACCTTGTTGGGGCCCAGGGGCCCTTGCTCCGTGCCGGGTTCGTCGGCCAGCAGCTCGGCGGGGGCCTTTTCGGCGCAGGCGTCCACCACATACTGCAGGGCGGCGGCCATGGTGGGCACTTCCTGCACCACGGCATTCACCGCCGCGGCCTTGGCGGAAAAGGCGGCTACCAATTCCTCTCGGGTCATAACTTTTCTCCTTGTGCGCGGCCCTGGGCCGCAAGACTCGCGCGGGCGGCCCTTTCCCGCGCCCGCTGGGCCGGAAAAGGCGACCGCCCGCGCCACAGCGCCGGACGCCGTGTTATTTCAGACTCTCGGCATAGATCTCCACCGTGTGCTTGACGCGCACGTTGTCGTGGTTGTGCGAAAGCACGTCCTCCAGCTGCATCATGCAGGCCGGGCAGCCCGCGGCCACCACCTGCGCGCCGGAAGCCACCACGTTGTCCCGCTTGCGCTGGCCAATCTGCCGCGAATAGTCGTAGTGGAACAGGTTGAAAGAGCCGCCGCAGCCGCAGCAGCGGTCCGCCTCGGCCATTTCCTTGAGCTCATAGGCCGGGTTGGCGGCAATGACGGTCCGGGGCTGCGCGGCCACGCCCAGGGATTTCTTGAGGTGGCAGGAATCGTGGTAGGTGACGGCGACGGCGTTGCCCTGAGGGTGTTCCGCCGGGTGCACCTGCAGCACGTCCACCAGGAAGGCGTTGATGTCCATGGTCTTGGCGGCCAGCTCCTCCACCTTGCGCTGGGCCACGGAACCCAGGCGGTTGGCGTAGCGGGGCCAGAGCTCCTTGATGGTGGAGGTACAGGAGGCGCAAGGGCTCAGCAGGTAATCAAAGTCGCCCTTTGCCAGTGCGGCCGCGTTGACCTTCATCTGCTCCGCCATGCCCTTGACGTCGCCGGAAGACAACGCCGGGATGCCGCAGCAGGTCATGCCCTTGGGCATGAACACGGCCACGTTATGGTGCCGCAGCACCTTGAGACAGGCTTCGGACATCTCCGTGTACATTTTGTCGCCCATGCAGCCGGGGAAGAAGGCCACCTTGAGGCCGCCGCTGCGCCGGGGTTCGTCCAGCGCGCCATAGCGGGCGTGGAGGGGCGTTTTGGCCAGGGGGCGCATGTGCCGGTCGCCCAGCATGAAGTTGAGCATGGGCGCGCAGACAGTGCCCTGCGTATCGCCCGTGCGGCGGAACATCAGGCCCTGCATGGGCGCGCCCACGCGCATGGCAAAGTTGAAGAGCCCCGGCTTGGTCAGCAGGGTGCGGAAGATCATCTTCTTGGCCGGATGCAGGCCAAGGTATTCATTGACAATTTCCCGCGCGTCCATAAAGACGTCCATGATCTGGACCCCAGGCGGGCAGGCCGCCTGACAGGAGCCGCAAAGCAGGCAGCGGCCCAGCTTGTCGCCCACGGCGGCGGGATCCTTGAGCATTTCGTGGGCCAGGTTGTCGATGAGGGCCAGCTTGCCCCGGGCCACGTCGGCCTCCATGCCGGAAGCGCCGAACATGGGGCAGACGGCCTGGCACATGCCGCACTTCATGCAGGCGGTGATTTTGTCGTCCAGCGCCATGAGGCGCTGGGCCAGTTCGTGCAGAGTACTCATGGAAAGGCTCCTAGATGCCCACGAGTTTGGTGGGGTTGAGCAGCCCCTTGGGATCCAGGGCCCGCCGCATCCGCTGAGAGAAGAGAATGGTGCCGCGCGAGGTTTCCTTTTCCATCCACTTGGCCTTGGCCGTGCCGATGCCGTGCTCGCCCGAAAGGGTGCCCTTGAGCTTGATGGCCGTATCAAACATTTCGTCGATGGCTTCTTCTACCCGGCGGAATTCTTCCACGTCGCGCTTGTCGCAGAGGAAGGTGGGGTGCAGGTTGCCGTCGCCGGCGTGGCCGAAGGTGCCCACCTCCACCTTGTATTTGGCGGCGATGTCGTTAACGGCCTGCATCATGGCCGGAATCTGGGAGCGCGGCACGGTGGCGTCTTCCAGCACAGTGGTGGGCCGGGCGCGGGCCAGCACGGGCAGGGCCATGCGGCGGGCTTCCCAGAGCTTGAATTTTTCGGCGGCGTCCTTGGGCACATGCACGGCGGTGGCGCCGTTGGCTTTAAGCACCTTTTCCACGGCGGCGGCGTCGTCTTCCACCTGGGCGGGGTGGCCGTCCACTTCAACAAGCAGGATGGCCCCGGCCTCGCGGGGCAGACCGGCCTTGGTGAAGTCGTCCACGCGCACGATGGTGTTGTTGTCCAGAAATTCGAGGGTACAGGGCAGCACATGGGCGGCAATGATGCCCGCCACGGCCTGGGCGGCGTCCTGCACGTTGGAGAATACGGCCATGCAGGCGCGGGAGGCCTTGGGCGGCGGCACCAGCTTGAGCACGGCCTGGGAGATGACGCCCAAGGTGCCCTCGGACTGGATCATGAGCCCGGCCAGGTTGTAGCCGGTAACGCACTTGACCGTGCGGGAGCCGGACTTAACCACGGCCCCGGTGGCGTCAAAAAATTCTATGCCCATGAGGTAGTCTTTGGTGACGCCGTACTTGAGGCCGCGCAGGCCGCCGGCGTTCTCGGCGATGTTGCCGCCGAGGGTGGACACGGCCTGGGAACCGGGATCCGGGGGGTAGAACAGATTTTTCTTGGCCACCTCGGCGGCGAACTGAGCGGTGATGACGCCCGGCTCCACCACGGCGTAGAGGTCGTCGGAATTGATTTCAAGGATGCGGTTGAGGCCCGTGGTGAGGATGACCACAGTATCGGACTTGTCCGGGATGGTGCCGCCGGAAAGGTTGGTGCCGGAGCCGCGCACGGTCATGGGGATGCCGTTGTCGTAGAGCTTGGTCACACACTGACTGAGCTGCTCCGCCGAGGTGGGCCGCACCACCAGGGAGGGCATCACCGCGGGCAGCACCGCGGAATCGTAGGAATAACTCGCGAGGTCGGCTTCAGAGCTGAACACGTTCTCCTTGCCCAGCAGGTCCTCAAAATCCTTAATCAACGCCTGGCTTGCCATAGGGCCTCCTTGTGCACGTCTGTATGGTCTCCACAGGCCACGCGCCCCTTGCGCAGGCCCAGTCAGTCCCAGATGCCGCACGCCTGTTTGGTCGGGCGGTCAGCTTCTTTACGAGAATGACGTTCTATAGCGTTGTTTGTCATCTTTGCAAAGGGGATGCCCCCAAAAAGTTTGGTATCACAATCTGCGTCCAAACCCTTTCTGGCGAAATTGCAGCAAGAAAAAATGGAAAAAACCGCGTTTGCGGCCTCAAATCGTTCCAATTTGCCCAGTATCGGCCCCAAAGAGTTTTACCAGAAAATAAGAACGACGCCCCGTTGCGTCAAGCGCCGCGCCCGGAACGCACGCCTTTATGCCGCGCCAACTGCCGGGGAAGCGTCCGCCCGAACGGCAAAGGGGCATGGATTGCGCATCCGCACCATTTTATTGCCTGGGGCAGGCCATGCCCCACCGCAATATATTTGCAATTATGTAAAATACCGGCCAAGGCACGCCTGCAGCGTCCCCTGCGGGGAAAAGATTTTTTGAAGGATGGAGAGGGTGTGGGGTGAAGGGAACTTTTGGCCAGCTTAGCCCGTTACGACGAAGGAGCTTAGCCCGTTACGACGAAGGAGCTTAGCCCGTTACGACGAAGGAAGTTACGGGCGAAGACAGCAGCGCTAGTTACGGGCGAAGACAGCAGCGCTAGTTACGGGCGAAGACAGCAGCGCTCAAAAGCTCCCTTCCCCCACCCCGAATACTCTCTCCCGGCCCCTATTTGCGGGCGGCGTTTTTTTTCCAGAAGGCAAAGTGGGCCAGGGCCATACCGCCGTGGCCCAGCACATAGCCCAGCAGCAGCCAGACAAAAATGCCGTGCACCACGGCCGCGGCCGGGGCGGGGTTGCCGTGGGTCCAGGCCACATACATCCAGAGGCCGGAAAGCAGGCTCATGCTCAGCGCGCCCAGGCCCAGGCCCTGCACCACGGTGGCCAGGCCTTTGGGCCGGGGCGCGAGGATGCGCTTGCCGCCGCGCAGCTGGGCCAGGTCTTTTTTAAGCTGCTCCGCATCGCCCCAGAGGTAGGGGAAGTAGTGGCGCAGGCCGCGGGTTTTGAGGCTCCAGACCACCAGGGCAAAGCCCGCCCAGCAAAGGATCAGCCCCAGGACCACATGCCCGTAGCCGAAGCCGAAGAGCTTGGTACAGAACTGAAGAATAACCAGCACAGCCGCCACGGCGTGCAGCAGACGCAGCGCGGGCGGCTGGAAAAATCCGAGAAAACGCCAGAGCAAAAGCGCCTGGGCAGTCAGTTTTTGTCGCAAAGCCATAATCCTCTCCTTGGTGATTGGGGTTTGCGCCCCCCGTTACACCGCCTACAGACAAAAGCGCCGCCCCCGGAAAGGGGGTGGCGCTTCGCCGGGCGGCCCGTCAGCGCAGGCACGAACACGAGAGCATGTGGGCCATTTTTTCTTTTTTGGTGCGCAGGTAGGCTTCGTTTTCCGGGCAGGCTTCCATTTCAATAGGCACCCGCTCCACAATTTCGATGCCGTAGCCCGAAAGCCCCACAATCTTCTTGGGGTTGTTGGTCAGCAGGCGGATTTTGTGAATGCCCAGGTCCACCAGCATCTGCGCGCCGGTGCCGTAGTCACGCAAATCCGGGGGGAAACCCAGCTTGCGGTTGGCCTCCACCGTGTCGTAACCCTGGTCCTGCAAGGCGTAGGCCTTGATCTTGTTGGCCAGGCCGATGCCGCGCCCTTCCTGGCGCATGTAGAGCAAGGCCCCCCTGCCCTCGCGCTCGATCTGGCGCAGGGCCGCGCCCAGCTGGCCGCCGCAGTCGCAACGCAAGGAGCCCAGAGCGTCGCCCGTCAGGCACTCGCTGTGCACGCGGGCCAGCACCGGCTCCGGCCCGTCCAGCTCGCCTTTGACCAAGGCCAGGTGGGTGCCGGCTTCGTTTTCGCTTTCGTAGGCAATGACCGTAAAATCGCCGAACCGGGTAGGCAGGTGGGCGTGGGCCACCCGCCGCACGGAAACCTGCCCGCGGTCCAGGCGATAGCGAATAAGATCCTTGACCGCCGCGATTTTGAGCCCGTGCTCCTGGGCAAAGGCCTCCAGATCGGGCATGCGGGCCATGGTGCCGTCGTCCTTCATAATCTCGCAGATGACGGCCGCGGGCCTGAGCCCGGCCAGCTTGCAGAGGTCCACGCCGCCTTCGGTCTGCCCGGCGCGGGAAAGCACGCCCCCGGCCTTGGCCCGCAGGGGAAAGACGTGCCCAGGGGTCACAAGGTCGTCAGGGCGCACGTTGTCGGCCACGGCAGCCAGGATGGTGGTGGCCCTGTCCGCTGCGGAAATGCCCGTGGTCACGCCCACGCGCGCCTCAATGGAAACGGTGAAGTTGGTGCCGAAGCGCGAGCCGTTGCGCTGGGTCATGAGCGGCAGATCCAGCCGGTCGATCAGTTCGGGCGACATGGGCAGGCAGATGAGCCCGCGCCCGTATCTGGCCATAAAGTTGATGGCCTCGGGCGTGGCAAACTCGGCGGCCATGGTGAGGTCGCCCTCGTTTTCCCGGCCTTCGTCGTCCACAAGAATGATCATTTTCCCCTGCCGGATGTCGGCAACGGCCTCTTCAATGCTGCACAAGGGCATGACGTTTCCTTCAGCGGCCCGTCCCCGGGCTGGGTTGTTAAGGGTTACGGAAAAAGCGCGACAAAAACATTCCTTCACAAGTAGGGCCGCCGCGGGCCTGTGTCAACCGGGCCGGGCGCGGCGGCGCGCAGGTTACGCCGTCTCAGCGGGGCGCAGGCCCACCTCGGCCAGCAGGTCGGTCAAGGATCTCCCCAGCAGAAACGGCAACAGGGCGGCGGGCAGTTCCGCGCGCTCCACGCACAGCTCGCGAAAGGCCGCGTCGGTGCGCGCGGCCTCGGCAATGCGCGCCAGGGCCTCGCGCCGCTCGCCCTCCCCTTTCAGGGGATTCGGCATGGCCGTCACGCGCAGGCCGCGCCCGCCGCGGGGCAGATAGCCCAGGCCCGCGGCCAGCTCCAGCACGGGCCGCACGGGGTTCTGTTCCTCGTGCACGGCCGCCAGGTCGGCCAGCATGGCCCGCGCCGACGCGCTCAGTTCCGGAAAGCCCGGCAGCGCGGCCAGGCTGGCCAGCTCCCGCAGGGCCGGAGCCCGGCTGAGGGGGGCTTCCTCCGCCAGAAGACGTTCCAAGGGGCCCGTATCCGTGCAGAACAGGACCGCGCACTGGGCCGGGCGTCGGCCGTACACGGTACAGCCCGCGCCGTCCGCATAATAGCGGCACCGCCAGGGATGGGCGCTGCCCCCCAGCCCGGCCACCTTGATGCACTCCCCTTTCAGGGGGGCCAGCACCTGCCGGACGTCGTCCCGCGCCCATTCGCCGGCCCGCAGGCAAACCAGGGCTTCCAGGCCCAGCACGCCTTCCGTCAGCAGGGGCGCGTCCCGCTCCATCAGGGTTGGGCCGCCCTGAAGGCAGCAGGTGCCGCAACGGCGGCACACCGGCCCCTCGTGGGGCGTAGCGGCCGTGGGTTCCAGTGGGCTCATAGGCACTCCTCATGTTGTTCCGAGGCCGCCGCGCCGCCGTGGAATCGGCCGCCCCAGCGTCGCCCGCACCAACGGGAAAAACGCTCCATATAATAGTAATACACCGGTGTAATATAGAGCGTTACCAGCTGCGAAAAGCACAGTCCGCCCACCACGGCCAGGCCCAGAGCACGCCGGGCCTCGGCCCCGGCCCCAATGCCCACGGCAATGGGCAGGGCCCCCATAAGGGCGGCCATGGTGGTCATCATAATAGGCCTGAAGCGCACCTGGCAGCCCTCGGCAATGGCCGCAAGCGGGCTGAGGCCGGGGTCGCGGCGCTGAGCCTCCAGGGCGAAGTCCAGCATCATGATGGCGTTCTTCTTGACGATGCCAAGAAGCATGATGATGCCCACAAAGCCGTAGAGGTCCAGCTCCAGCCCGAACAGCCGCAAGGTGACGAGCGCGCCGAAGCCCGCCGAAGGCAGGCCGGACAAGATGGTCAGCGGATGGATGAAACTTTCATACAATATGCCGAGTACAAGGTAAATAACCACAATGGCCAGCGCCAGCAGCCAGCCCATGCCTGTCAGCGAGCTCTGAAAGGCCTGGGCCGTGCCCTGGGATTCGGCATTGACCGTATCGGGCAGCAGCGGCCGGGCGGCGGCCTCCACGGCGGCCAGGCCCTGGCTCAGGGCCACGCCGGGCCGCAGATTGTACGAAATGGTCACCGAAGGGAACTGCCCGTTATGGCTCACGGCTATGGGCCCCACGCCGGGCGTGAAGTGGGCCAGGGCGTCCAGGGGCACGAGATCACCGTTTTTGGCGCGCACATAGAGGCGGGAAAGGGCCGAGGCGTCGCGCTGAAATTTTTTCTGCAGCTCCAGAAACACGGAGTAGTCGTTGGTGGGCGCGTAGATGGTGGAAATCTCGCGCGAGCCGTAGGCCGATTGCAGGGCCAGCTCAATCTGCTGCGGGCTTACGCCCAGGGCCGCGGCGCGGTTGCGGTCGATATGCACGCGCATTTCCGGGTTTTTCAGCTGCAGGTCGCTGTTCACGTCCTGCACCTGGGGCAGGGCGCGCAGGGCTTCTTCTATCTTTTGGGCGCTCTCGTAAAGGGCGTGCGTGTCGGCCCCGAACAGCGTGTACTGGTAGAGCGCCTTGGAGGCCCGGCCGCCGATGCTGATGGCCGGCGGCACCCGCACAAAAACCCGCAGCGCCGGAGAGACGTTGAGATCCCGACGCAGGCGCTGGGCCACGGCCTCAATGCCCGGCCGCTGCCCGGCGGGCCTGAGGCGCATGAGCAGGATGCCGTTATTCATGCTCTGACTGCCGCCCACAATGCCCACGACGGAGTTGAAGCGGGCCACATGGGGGTCGCGCTCCAGGATGGGATCCAGACTGTGCTGGGCCGCCACCATGCCCTCGTAAGAGATGCCCTGCTCCGCCTCGGTGCTGGCCACAAGCTGGCCCATATCCTCCGTGGGCAGAAAGCCCTTGGGGATAACGTAGCCCAGCCAGCAGGTCAGGGCCAACAGCGCCAACGAAGCCAGCAGCGTGGTGCGGGGGCGGCGCAGCACCACGGCCAGGGAACGGGCGTAGGCCGCGGCCAGGCGGTCGAAACCGCGCTCCAGCCAGCCGTAAAGGCCGCCGTAGGCGGGCCTGTGCCCGGCCGCATTGCGCGGCGCAGCGCGGAGAAAATAGGCGCAGAGCATGGGCGTGAGCGTCAGGGAGACCAGACCGGAACACAGTATGGCCGCAATGATGACCACGGCAAATTCCCGAAACAGCCGCCCCACTATGCCCCCCATGAACAGCACGGGAATGAACACCGCAGCCAGCGACAGGGTCATGGAAACGATGGTGAAGCCGATTTCGGCCGCGCCGTCGTAAGCCGCCGTAAGGGGATCCTTGCCCATTTCCTGGTGGCGGACGATGTTTTCCAGCATGACGATGGCGTCGTCCACCACAAAGCCCACGGCCAGGGTCAGGGCCATGAGCGAAAGGTTGTCCAGGCTGTAGCCCAGCACGGCCATGACCGCAAAAGTTCCCACCACGGACATGGGCAGGGCCAGGCTGGGAATGACAGTGGCGGGCAGGTTGCGCAAAAAGAGAAAAATGACCAGCACCACCAGAAAGATGGTCAACACCAGGGTGAACTTCACGTCGGCCACGGATTCGCGGATGGATTCCGAACGGTCGTAAAAAATCTCCACCCCCACGGAAGGCGGCAACTGGCGCTCCAGGGAGGGCAACAGGGCGCGGATGGCGTCCACCACCTGCACGGTGTTGGTGCCGGGCTGCCGCTCCACGGCCAGGGTCATGGCGGGGCGGCCCCCGTTGCCCCAGCTGAGCTGCTTGTCCTGCTTGACGCTGTCCACCACCTCGCCCAGGTCGCGCAGGCGCACGGGCGCGCCGTTGCGGTAGGCCACCACCGTGTCGCGGAAGGCGCGGGCGTCATAGAGCTGGCCGGAAGACTTGATGGCGCGGGATTGCCGCTCCCCTTCCAGGGAACCCGTGGGCAGCATGCTGTTGGCCGCGGCCACGGCGTCGGCCACCTCGTCGATGCCCAGGCCGCGCGTGGCCAGGGCGTCCGGGTCCAGCTGCACGCGCACGGCGTATTTTTTCTGCCCGTAGATGATCACCTGGGCCACGCCCTCCACCATGGAAAGGCGCTGGCCGATGAGCGTGTCGGCGTATTCGTTAAGGGCATAAAGCGGCAGCGTGGCCGAGGAGACCCGCAGGTACAGAATGGGCAGATCCGCGGGGTTGACCTTGCGGAAGCTGGGGGGCGTGGTCATGTTGGCGGGCATGCGCCGCTGGGCCAGGCCGATGGCCGACTGCACGTCCAGGGCCGCCGCGTCGATGTTGCGGTCCAGGGCGAACTGAATGGTGATGCGCGTGCGCCCCGTGGAGTTGACCGACGAAATGGAGTCAATGCCCGCAATGGTGAAAAATTCTTTTTCCAGGGGCGTGGCTACGGAAGCGGCCATGGTTTCCGGATCGGCTCCGGCCAGCTCGGCCATGACCTGGATGGTGGGAAAATCCACGGTGGGCAGCTGGTTGACGGGCAGGTTGCGGTAGCCGGTCAGCCCGAAAAAAAGCATGCCCAGCATGATGAGCACGGTGGCCACCGGGCGGCGGATGAACAACGCGGCGGGGTTGGCGTTCATACAGTGTCCTCCGCAAAAGGGAGCGGCGCCCCGGCCTGCGCGCAGGCTGCGGGAAGGCAGGGCCTCAGGCCGCCGCCTGCCGCAGCAGCAGAAAAAGCCCCAGGCCGCAGCACAGCACGCCGATAATCCGCCGCAGCATGGACGTGGGCGTGCGCCGCGCCAGGGCCAGACCGCCCGCAAAGCCCAGCAGCTCCAAGCCGCAGAGCAGCGGAAGAAGGGAAAAATCCACATGCCCGGCACGCGCGTTGCCCAGCGTGCCGAACAGGGCAGTGACGATCTGGTAGGGCATGGAAACCCCCACCGCCGTCATGGGCGGAACCCCCACCACAATCATCCAGGGAATGGAAAGTACGGGCCCCCCGGCCCCGGTCATGCCCGCCAGAAGCCCGGTCACCGCGCCGATGGCGCACAGGCCCCGCCCGCTCTGCCAGAAAACGCTGCCCCCGCCAGGGCGGGGCGGCCGCAAGGCGCACAGCCCGGCGAATAGAATGGTGCAGGCCAGCAGCGCCACCAGCGGCCCGGCCGGCACAAACGCGCCCAGCAGCGCCCCCGGCAGCGTCGCCAGACCGCCCAGCATATAGGGCAACGCCGTGCGCCGGGGAACCTGCCCCAGGCGGCAGTACATCCAGGTGCCCGCCAGGGCCACGGGAAGAAAGGAGGCCAGGGCCGTGCCCATGGCCTCGTGGGGCTCCAGGCCGCTCAAAAGGATCAGGGCCGGAGGCACCAGGATGCCCCCTACCCCCGCAAGCCCCACCAGCACCCCCACCACAAGGCAGGTGGCATACAACGCCGCCAGCAACATAAAACCTCGCCACAGGGTTAACCCAACACCAGAAAAAACAGCCAGAGCGCAAGCCCGCCGCACAGCGCGCAGGCCTGCACCAAGGTCAGCAGCGCGCCCAGCCGCGCCTCGTCCCAGGGGGCGGCCTCTTCCGGCGGCGGCCCCAGCCAGGGTTTGTCCACCAGCGCGCCGAAATAAACCGAAGGCCCGGCCATGCGCCCCCGACACAGCCAGGCGCAGGCCGCCATGGACCAGCCCGAATTGGGGCTGGGCATGCCCGCCGCCTGCCGCGCCGTCAGGCGCAACCCCGGCCAGCGTCCGTCCCAGGGCCGCCGCCACAGGCCGCAACACGCCCCGCCGCGGGCCGCCGCATCCGTAAGCCAGGCCATCAGGGCCGAAAGCCGTGCGGGCGCATAGGCCAGGAGGTCGTCCCCGCGCGCCCCGGCAAAACCCAGCCAGCGCCACTTTTCCGTCAGGTAGCCCCACATGGAATCCGCGGTGCTCACAGCCTTATAGCACCACAGCCCCACGGGCCCTGCCAGCAGCAGCCAGAAGAAAGGGGCCGTAAAAGCGTCCGTAAGGTTTTCCGCCAGGGTGTCGGCCAGAGTTTTGCGCATCAGGGGCCGGTCCATGCGCGCCGTTTCCCGGCTCACCAGCCAGGAAAGGGCCGCGCGGGCCTCCGGCTCCGGGGCCGTCTCCACCCGCCGCAGCACTTCCCGCCCGGTGCGCGCAAGGCTGCCCAGGGCCAGCCCGGCCCAGGCCAGATACACAGCCAGGGCCGTGCCCAACAAGGGCACGGAAACCAGCCCCCAGACCGTCAGCCCGGTCAGCCCAGTCAGCCCGGCCAGGGCCAGCCCGCCGACCAGCCGCCCGCGCCGGGGCGCGGCCGCAGGGCCGTTGCGATCCATAAACCGCCGCGCCGGCCCCTCCAGCGCGTCCAGCAGGCGGCCCAGCAGGCACACGGGGTGCCGCCAGGGCAGATCCGGGTCGCCCAGCCAGAGGTCCAGCAGCAGGGCCACAGGGGCCAGCCACCAGCAGTCCCAGACGGAAAAGGGCAGCGCGGCAAAGGGCGCGCTCACCCCCAGGCCTCCAGCAGGCCCGTGCGGGCCAGGGCCGCATAGAGCACAATGCCCACAGAGGTGGAAAGGTTGAGGCTGCGCACCCCGTCCTCGCGCATGGGAATGCGCACCCTGTGCGGCGAAAGCACCAAAATTTCCGGCGGCAGGCCGCGCGTCTCAGGCCCGAAGACCAGGCAGTCCTCCGGCGCAAAGGCAAAGTGCTGCAAAGGCGTGCTGGTGGCCGCGTCCCTGGCCGAGGTAAAGACCAGCCGACCACCCTGACGGCCTTCCGCCGCAAAGGCCTGCCAGCAGGGCCAGACCTTCAGGCGCACATGCGGCCAGTAGTCCAGCCCGGCGCGCCGGAGGTAGCGGTTCTCCAGCTTGAAGCCCAGCGGCTCAATGAGATGCAGCGGCGTGCCCGCAGCCGCGCAGAGGCGGGCCACGTTGCCCGTATTGGGCGGAATTTCCGGCTCAAAAAGAACGATCTGCATACAGCTGCGCGGCCCCGCCCTACTCCGCCAGGTGTCCGGCAATGCCCGGCGTCACCTGACAGGCCACCCGCATGTCCTTGCTGCCGAAGCCGCCGTCGTCCAGGGTGGCGAAAAGTTCCGCTTCGGTAACTTCCACCCTGGCATCGGGCACGCCCGCGTCCGCAAGGCGCGCCTGCAGCAGCTGACAAGCCCGCTCCCGCGCGGCCCCCAGGCCGAAGCCCTTGCCGATGCGCTCCTGATATTCCAGCGCGGGCGCGCGCAGCAGGCCACGGCTCGTATCGGCATAGAGCTCCAGCCCGTCCGTGGGCAGGGTCAGGGCCGCGCCCACGGCATTGGCCACATCCGCGTGCGGCGGGATGGTCACCGGCAGGCCCAGGCGCGCCTCCAGACGCGCGCCCATGCAGGCCGCGGGCCCGCCCACCAGGCGCACGGCCGTCGGCCGGGCCTCGTGCACGCGCTTCAGCGCCGCCAGGGTATAGATGGGGCGGGCGTTGACCTGTTCCGTCAGCGCGGCCGCGGCCGCGGCCACCTGCGTAAGGGCATCGTCTACGGCCAGCCGGGCCAGGGCCAGGGGCTCTGCGCCGCACGCCCCGGCCAGCACAGCCAGAGCCGCCGCCGAAGCCGCCGCATCCCCGGCCGTGGGGCCGCCTTCGGCTGTATTGCAGACATTGCAGGCGTCCAGCAGGGTAGCCCGGCCGCCGCCGAAGGCCGCCGCCGGCCCTTCCCGCTGCGGCCCCACCCGCACGGCAGCCGCCGCGCCCGTGCCGCACACGCCAAGATGAGAATCGCCCCCCACGCCGATGGAAACCGTAGCCAGCGCACGCACCAGGGTGCGCCGCCCCTGCAGCAGCATGCCGTCCCGGTCCACCACCGGGGAGCCCTCCGCAAACAAGGCCAGATCGGTAGTTGTGCCGCCCATGTCCAGCAAAAGGGAGCAGCCCGCGGCCACCTCCGGGCACAGGGCCAGCACGCCCATGACGCTGGCCGCCGGGCCGGAAAGGATGGACTGCACCGGCTCCTGCCGCGAAAGGGCCACAGGCACGGCCCCGCCGTCGGCCTTGAGCAGGCGCACGGAGGCCGTGATGCCCGCCTCGGCCAGCGCCCCCTCCACCGCGTCCAGAAAGGCCGTGTGCAGACGCTGCACTGCGGCGTTGAAGTACGCCGTGGCCAGCCTGCGGGGAAAGTTGAGCCGCCCGGAAAGACGGTGCCCCAGAGTCACGGGCATGCCGCCCGTGCGGGCGACAGTTTCGCCCATGGCCAGCTCGTGGGCGGGATTGCGCGGCGAGAACTTGCCCACGCAGGCCGCGGCGGCCACGCCCTGCTCCCGCCAGCGGGCGGCCGTGCGGGCCAGCTCTTCCGTCAGGAGGGGGCTTACCTCTGCCCCACGGTGGTCCAGCCCGCCGGGCGCCACGCAGACGTGTTCCCCCATGGCGAAACGCCGGGGGTTCAGCCCCGGACCGGCGGACAAAGCCAGGCCCACGCGGTCTGCCTTGCCTTGCACCAGAGCGTTGACGGCCAGGGTGGCCCCCAAGGTAACGCGCCGCACCCCGGCGAAGAGCGCGGCGGCGTCGGAACCGAGCGCGCGGGCCAGCTCCGCCAGCACCTCGCGCACCGAGGCGGGCAGATCGTCGTGCCGGGTGCGCACCTTGGCCGCGGCCAGCAGGCGCAACGCGCCGGAGGCGTCCGGCGTCAGCAGGGCCGCGTCCGTATGGGTGCCGCCGGCGTCAATGCCCAACATGCAGGATATGCTCATACTTGTGTCCCATTCCGACAAAAGGTCGGGCTTAAGCATACGCCATCGGCCTGCGCAGGGCCAGCGCTTTTGTGCCAGTCTCGCCGCCGGGCGGGCGTTTCTCCGCTGCGGATGCTTGCTATCAGACGCGCTTTTCAGTAGAATCTTTCTCTTGCGTCGTCAGACGGGCCACAGGAACCCGCCGTGACCCCATTCTTATCACAGCGGCTATGCGGAGGACAGCCATGCAGACAACAGAGTATATTTGGTTTGATGGTAAAATGCTTCCCTCGGACCAGGCCCGGGTGCACGTGCTCACCCACGCCCTGCACTACGGCAGCGCCATTTTTGAAGGCATTCGCGCCTACGCCTGCGCCGACGGCAAGTCCGCCGTATTCCGCCTGGAAGACCACTGCAAGCGCCTGCTCAATTCCGCCAAGATCCTCCGCATGGAAGTTCCCTACAGCGCGGAACAGCTGGCCCAGGCCTGTGTGGAAACCCTCCAGGCCAACAAGCTGAAGGAAGGCTACATCCGGCCCCTCTCCTTCGTGGGCTACGGCGAAATGGGCGTCTACCCCGGCAACAACCCCGTGCAGACCATTGTGGCCGTATGGCCCTGGGGCGCGTATCTGGGTGCGGAAGCTCTGGAAAAAGGCATCCGCATCAAGACCAGCAGCTTCGCTCGCAGCCATGTGAACACGGCCATGTCCAAGGCCAAGGCTTCCGGCAACTACATCAACTCCATCCTGGCCAAGGTGGAAGCCAAGGAAGACGGCTACGACGAAGCCATCATGCTGGACACCAACGGCTTTGTCTCCGAAGCTACGGGCGAGAACGTTTTTATCGTGCGCGACGGCATCATCAAGACCACCCCCTGGACCTCCATCCTGGGCGGCATCACGCGCGACTCCATCATGGCCCTGGCCCGCGATTTGGGCTATACGGTGGAGGAACAGCAGTTCACCCGCGACGAATTCTACATTGCGGACGAAGCCTTCTTCTCCGGCACGGCGGCAGAAATCACCCCCATCCGCGAGCTGGACCACCGCCAGATCGGCGTGGGCCACGCCGGCCCGGTGACCAAGCACCTGCAACAGGAATTCTTCAAGATCGTCAAGGGCCAGAACCCCAAATACGCGAGCTGGCTGCATCCCTTCTCCATATAATTAACGCAGCCCGGGGCGCAGGCCCCGCACGCCGCGCCCGGCCCTGGCCGGGCGCGGCCGCCAACCCCTGAGCGCCATGAAGCACCTTTCCCTCGCCGCACGCTACCGTCCCCAGACCTTCGCCCAGGTGGCGGGACAGGACACGGTCAAGGCTGTGCTCTCGCGCGCCGCCGCCGAAGGCCGCCCCGCGCCTGCCTACCTGCTGAGCGGCACGCGCGGCGTGGGCAAAACCACCATCGCCCGCATCTTTGCCAAGGCTCTTAACTGCGAGCGCGGCCCGGCCGCGGAGCCCTGCAACCAGTGCGAACAGTGCCGCAAAATCACCCAGGGCGCGCATGTGGACGTGGCGGAAATCGACGGCGCTTCCAACAACAGCGTAGAGGACGTGCGCGCCCTGCGCGAGAACATCGGCTATGCGCCCATGGAGGGCCGCTACAAGATATTTATTGTGGACGAAGCCCACATGCTCTCGCGCAACGCCTTCAACGCCCTGCTCAAAACCCTGGAAGAACCGCCGGAAAACGTAGTCTTCATCTTCGCCACCACCGAGGCGCACAAATTTCCCATCACCATTGTGAGCCGCTGCCAGCACTTTGTCTTCCGTCACCTGAGCGAGGACGCCCTGGCCGCCCACCTCTCCGCAGTGTTGCACAAAGAGAACGTCCCCTTCGAGGAAGGAGCCGTGCGCTGCATTGCCCGGCGGGCCGCAGGCAGCGTGCGCGACGGCATGTCCCTGCTGGACCAGACCCTGGCCCTGGGCGAGGAACGCCTTACCGTGGATACGGCCCGGCGGGTGCTGGGCCTGGCCGGGCAGGAATTTTTCGCCGCGCTGTTCACGGCCCTGCGCGAGCAGGATTGCGCCGCCGTGGCGGATCTCTGCGCCCGCCTGCTGCAGGAAGGGGCGGACATCGGCTTTTTTGTGCGCGAGCTGGCCGGGCATTGGCGCAACCTTTTTTTGCTGCGTCAGGGCGGCAACGCCATTCTGCCCAGCCTGCGCCTGCCGCCGGACGATGCCGCCCTGTGGCAGAACCTGGCCCCAAGATTTGCCGCCGCGCACCTGCACGCCGCCTGGCAAATGACCCTTGACGCCCAGCGCGGCATCGTGCAAAGCCCGGAACCGGCCGCGGCGCTGGAGCTGCTGCTGCTCAACCTGGCCCTGTTGCCGCAGCTTTTGCCCGTGGAGCAGGCCCTGCCCCTCCGGCCTTCCGGCGCAGCGGGCCGCAGTGGAGCGGACGCCGCCACGGCTGACGCCGGCGCGGCAACGCGCAGCGTTGCGCCGCAGGCCCCGCCGTCAACGGACGGACGCGCCGCCGCCACCGGCCCAAGCCACGGGACTACGGACCGTACCGGCCCGCGCCCGGCCCCGCCCGCAGAGGCCGCGCCGGGTTTTGTGCCCGGCCCGGCGGGCGAAGACAACGCCCGTCCCCGCGCCCGGCAAAGCAACGGCGCAGCTGCTGCAACGGAGGATGGCGAGGCTGCGGACGGCCCGGACCCGGACGCGGCAAGGGCTGCCGCCCCGGCAGCCGCTGCTGCGGCAGCCCCCCCGCATGGGGCGGGGAAGACGCCCCCTGCGCCTGCGCTGCGGCCTGCAAATAACAGCAAGGCCGCTGCCGTACAGGAAGCGGCAACAGACGCCGCCGGACTAGACGCAGGCCGGCAGCCAGAGCGCGACGAGGGAAGCGGCAAGGCGCCCGACGCGCCGGAAGCCGCGTCGGGGCACGGCCCGGCCGTGCGGGACTGGACGGCCTTTTGCGATTTTTGCACTGCGCCGCGGCCCGATGCGGCGGCAACGCCGCCCCCCCACTTGCTGCGCGGGCTGGAAGCGTGCTGGCAGGCAGGTCTGCTGGAGCTGCGCCCCCGCACGGCCAGCCAGGCGGAACAGCTGGAGCGTCGCCGACCGGGCCTTGAGGCGGCGCTGGCGGCCTACGGCCTGCCCACAGACGAGGTGCGCGTAGTGACGCCCGCGCCCCGACGGCCCGAAGCGGAACTCATTGCGGCCTTCAGCGCCAAACCGGAACTGCGCCATTGCCTGGAAGTGCTCAACGCCCGGGTGGGCGCGTGCAAGCCCCTGAACAACGGGCACTAAGCCCGGCAACGGCTTTTATGCGCGAAAAAGGAGAATCCCATGCGCAACATGAACGACATTCTGCGCCAGGCGCAGGTCATGCAGCAAAAAATTGCCAAACTGCAGCAGGAGATGGGCGACCACAGCTTTGAGGCCGCCAGCGGCGGCGGCATGGTCAAGGCCGAAGTTTCCGGCAAGCAGGAGCTGCGCCGCCTGACCATTGACCCCAAGGCCCTGGAGGGCGGCGATGTGGAAATGCTGCAGGATCTCATTGTGGCGGCGATCAATGAAGCTGGCCGCATTGCCCGCGAAAGCATGGAACGCGAAATGAGCGCCATTTCCGGCGGCATCAAGCTGCCCGGCATGTTTTAGGCGGCCATGCACACCCGCATTCCCGAGCCGCTCAAAGCCCTGGTGGACCAGCTGGCGCGTCTGCCGGGGCTGGGCCCCAAATCCGCCCTGCGCGCGGCCATGACCCTGCTCAAATGGCCCGAGGCGGAAACCCGCCGTCTGGGCCGGAGCATCCACGACCTGCGCGACAACCTGCACCTGTGCTCGCGCTGCGGGGGGCTGGCCGCCACGGATCCCTGCCCGGTCTGCGCCGATCCGGAGCGAACCCGCGACACCATCTGCCTGGTGGCGGAATGGGACAGCATGCTCACCCTGGACGAAGGCGGGTTTTATCACGGCCAGTACATGATTCTGGGGGGGCTTCTGGCCCCTCTGGAGCATATGGGGGCCGAAAGTCTGGATCTGGGCCGCCTGACGCGCCGCTTGGCCGAAGGCGAAGTGCGCGAACTCATCCTGGCCCTGGGCGCGACCCTGGAAGCGGAAAACACGGCCACCTTTGTCGCCCGCATGGTGCGGGAGCGCTTCCCCGGGGTGGCGGTTTCCCGGCTGGCCCAGGGCATCCCCCTGGGCGCGGAAGTGAAGTATATGGATAAGGAAACCCTGCGCCAGTCCTTGCAATACCGCCAGAATCTGCCTTAAGCCACGAGCCGCGCCATGGAACTCTCCCCCGCCCCTCTCTTGCAGCACCCCGTGGTGCAGGCCCTTATGGCCGGGCTGCTTTCCTGGCTTTCCGTCAGTCTGGGCGCGGCGCTCATCTTCACCCGGCGGGAATTTTCCCGCAGGGCCATGGATTGTCTGCTGGGGGCGGCGGGCGGCATGATGCTGGGGGCGGCTTTTTTCGGTCTGCTCAACCCGGCCCTGGAGCTGACCGCCCACCTGGGGCGTCTGGCCTTTGCGCCCGTGGTGGCCGGGCTCACCCTGGGGGCGTTCTTTTTGTGGCTGCTGGACCACGCCCTGCCCCACATCCACATTTTACAGGATACGCCCGAGGGCATTTCCACCAGCTGGCGGCGCAGCGTCCTTCTGGTGGCGGCCATGGCCTTGCACCACATCCCCGAAGGGCTGGCCATCGGCGTGGGTTACGGGGCCGCGGCCGCCGAATCCGTCCTGCAGTCCGGGGCGGAAAGTCTGGGCCTGAGCACGGCCCTGGTCCTGACCCTCTCCATCATGCTCCAGAACGTGCCCGAGGGCCTGGTGGTGGCCACCGCCCTGCGGGCGGAAGGCTACAGCGCCCGCAAATCCTGCCTCTACGGGGTGGCTTCCGGCGTCACGGCCCCTCTGGGCGCCGTGCCCGGAGCCCTGGCCGCGGGCATTGCGGCCGGGCTGCTGCCCGTGGCCCTGGGCTTTGCCGCCGGGGCCATGGTCTATGTGGTGGCCGAAGAGGTCATCCCGGAGGCCAGCGCCTCAGGCAACGGCAACGCGGCCACCGTATCCTGCATCGCTGGCCTGGGGCTGGTCATGACGCTCTCCTCCCTGGTGGGCTGATCCGCCTTTTCTCCATCCTGTACTCTAAAGTTTTTTTATCACATGCCGTATAAACTGGTTATAGGATTCGGTATGTTCACGCCGCGCCCACGACAATACGACATGGGCGACGACCGTATTTCGTCGCACCGCCGCCCGGCGGCATGACGAGCCGTCACGGTTTTTCGGCAACATCCGGCAAACAGGAGCGCGCGCCGCCCGGCCCGCAGACATCCACGGCTTACGGCCGCTTCCCGCAGCGCTTCGGCTGCGGCTGCCTTTTGCAGAAAGGAAGGATCATGAATATGACCCTCAGCACCAAAATTGCCATTGTCTATCTTATCGCGCTGCTGCTCGCCTGTCTGGGTGTCTGCGCCGGCTTTCAGTGGGCGCTGGGCCCGGCCCTGAGCGACGAAGCCCTCTGGCAGGCACTGGGCGCTGGGCTTGGCGTGACGGCCCTTCTGGGGCTTCTCGGCGCGCTGTTCATCTACAGCAGGCTCGCCCCCATCCGCCAGTGCGTGCTTTTTGCCGAAGCCATCACTCAGGGGCACGAAGACGCTACCCTGGAGGTCTACCGCTCGGACTGCCTGGGGCATCTGGCCGAATCGCTGCGCATCATGGTCGCCAAGCTGGAAGGCCAGGCCCACTGGTATGAGAGCATCCTCAATACCCTGCCCCTTTCCGTCTCGGTAACGGATAACGACATGGCCTGGACCTTCTGCAACACTTACGCCCTCAAAAGCATGGACAAAGCCAGCCAGGAGGACGTGGTGGGCCGCCACTGCTCCGAAAAAGGCGGCAACATCTGCAATACGCCCCAGTGCGGCATTGAGCAGCTGCGCCGCGGCGTCAAGAAGGTCATTAACCACATGCCCAACGGCAAGACCATGCAGATCATGCTGGATTACCTGCACGACGCCCACGGCAACCAGGTGGGCCATGTGGAAATCGGCGAGGACATCACCGCCCGCATTGCCCTGGAAAAGCGCGCAATGGAAGCCGCCCACCAGGGCCGCATGTCCACCGTCACCAGGCTCGAAGGCGTCATCGCAACCCTGCAGCAGGCCGCCGAGGGCCTCAACGCCGCCCTGGACGACGTACGCAAGAAGGCGGACGTGGCCGCCGGCCGCATGTCCGAAACCGCCACAGCCATGAACGAAATGAACTCCACAGTGCTGGAGGTGGCCCACAACGCCGAAGGCGCGGCCGAGGCCGCCACCTCCGTGCAGGGACACGCCCACGACGGCGCGGGCCTGGTGACGCGCACCATCCGCAGCATGCAGGACGTGCAGCGCCAGTCCACGGGCCTCAAGGGCGAAATGAGCAGCCTGGACCAGCAGGCCAAGGACATCGGCGCCGTGCTCACCCTTATCCGCGACATCGCGGACCAGACCAATCTGCTGGCCCTCAACGCCGCCATTGAGGCGGCCCGCGCGGGCGATGCCGGACGCGGCTTTGCCGTGGTGGCCGACGAGGTGCGCAAACTGGCCGAAAAAACCATGAGCGCCACCAGAGACGTGGAAACGGCCATCGCCGCCATTCAGGAAGGTACCGGCAACAGCGCAGCTACCGTGGACAGCACCGTGGCCGCCATTGAAGAAGTGAGCCACATGGCCGAAGAATCCGGTCAGGCCCTGGCGCGCATCGCCGATCTGGCAGGAGACTCCAGCAGCCGCGTCTCGGCCATTGCCGCCGCCGCCACGGAGCAATCCGCCGCTTCGGACGAGATCAACCGCCACATTTCCGAGGTCAACACCCTGAGCGCCCACATCGTCGAGGCCATGGACCAGGCCGCCGGCCAGGTGTCCCATATGGCGGAGCAGGTGGACGTGGTCTCCACCATCCTGGACGACATCCGCAAGGAAGACGCCGACAACACCGGGCGGGAGGAGTAGCTTCCGACATTCCACTGGGCGCAATGCCGTGGCGCTGGGGGGGGAGCAGACCGCCCGCCGTGCAGGCCTAAACGCAATGCATTTGCGCTGTTAAGCACCGGAGCGGGCCTGCCGTAAACGTTGAGAGCGCCTATCCTCAAGCCGCAGCGCAGAAGGCCGCACAAGAGATTGTGCGCAGCAGCACAAGCCGCGCCTGCACAAGAATGCGCAAAAGGCCGCCGTCGGGTTTCTGCCCGGCGGCGGCCTTGCATTTGAAGGGGATTGTCCGTTCCGCTACGGGTGGTTGTTGAATTTGTCCGCCGTGGACTTGGTGCCGCTGTGGCAAGGGGTGCAGTCCATAACGCCCTTGGCCCAGTTGGCCTCGTTGCCCTTGGTTTGGTGGCATTCGCCGCAATAGGTTACGGACTTCTGCACGGGGAAGGCCCCCTTGTAGTCCTTGCCCATCTCGATCTTGGCGTTGAGGATCTCCACGGCCTTGGCGGCCACGTCCGCAGTCAGGCGGCCGCAGCGCTCGCTGCGCTGCTTGCTGGTGGCCTCAATCTTATGGTGCGCACACCACTTGGAAACGGAAATGTGGCAGAGCACGGAATCGGACTCGTTCTTGGGCAGATCGCCCTTAAAGCCCTGGGCCTTGTCGCCGGGGTTGTAGATGGGCAGGGAGGTTTTTTCGTACCAGCGGAACAGCTCATTGACCATGGGGCGCACCTCTTTGCGGCCCCAGAACAGGGAAAAGGTGGACGCCGCGCCGTACAGGGCGCCGCAAATGGTGCCCCAGTCGGAGATGCCGCCCTTGTTGGCCTCCAGCATGGTAAAGGGAAACTGATTGTACGGCGCGCCGTATTTTTCGCCCAGCAGGCCCACAATGCTGTAAAAGGCCCCGTAGCCGCAGCCGTAGCCCTTGTGCCAGTAGCCTTCATAGGCCACCTCGGCGCAGAGCTTCGGGTCCAGCTTGTGGGGCTGCCAGCCGTGGTCCCCGCCCGCCTGAGCAAAGCGGCCCCCGCCCTGCTGCGTCTGCCCCGCAGCAAAGCTCGCGCCGCCGGAAAGGCCCAGCACTGCCCCGCCCACGGCGAGGCCGCCCAGACCGCAAATGAGATCTCGTCTGCCGATATGCATAGCATCCTCCTGTTTGTGCTGCATAGCACATACTATGGTGTTAAAAAAATCACTATCTGGTATGGGGCGGGCCGGTCAAGGCTTCCGGACGAGCTTGACAATCTTTTTGCAAAAAAAATTTTTAGCGCCCTCTGGACGCGCCCGGAGAAGGACTTACTTAAAGGACGCGCTGGGCACACCAGCCGCCCTATCCGCACGCTTTACGATTTTCAGCCAAAGGCGCGCCCCGCCGCGCGCCGGGCCTGCGGCGGACCGCGCCGGACCCTCGCTTGCGCGCTTGCGGTTCGGATACTGAAGATTTTTCCTGAGGAGGATCCGGATATGTCCAAAATTATCGGCATTGACCTGGGCACCACCAACTCCTGCGTTTACGTCATGGAGGGCAAGGACCCCAAATGCATTACCAATCCCGAAGGCGGCCGCACCACCCCTTCCGTGGTCGCCTTTACTGATAAGGAACGCCTGGTGGGCGACATTGCCAAACGGCAGGCCGTCACCAATCCCAAGCGCACCATCTTCGCCATCAAGCGGCTTATGGGCCGCAAGTATGACACCCCTGAGGTGGATCGCTGGAAAGAGCACTCCCCCTACGCCATCGTCAAGGCCGCCAACGGCGACGCCGGCGTGGAAGTGGACAGCCGCACCTACAGCGCGCCGGAAATCTCGGCCATGATTCTGGCCAAGCTCAAAGCCGACGCCGAAGCCTACCTGGGCGAAACCGTGAGCGAGGCCGTCATCACCGTGCCCGCTTACTTCAACGACGCCCAGCGGCAGGCCACCAAGGACGCGGGCCGCATCGCCGGCCTTGAGGTCAAGCGGATCATCAACGAGCCCACCGCGGCCTCCCTGGCCTACGGCGCGGACAAAAAGGCCAACGAAAAAATCGCCGTCTTTGACCTGGGCGGCGGCACTTTCGATATTTCCATCCTGGAAGTGGGCGACAACGTGGTGGAAGTGCGCGCCACCAACGGCGACACCTTCCTGGGCGGCGAAGACTTCGACCAGCGCGTCATCAACTACCTGGTGGAAGAATTCAAGAAGGAAAACGGCATCGACCTCACCAAGGACAGCATGGCCCTGCAACGCCTGAAAGAGGCGGCGGAAAAGGCCAAAAAAGACCTCTCCACCTCCATGGAGGCCGAGGTCAACCTGCCCTTCATCACCGCGGACCAAAACGGCCCCAAGCACCTGCTCATGAAGATCGGCCGGGCCAAACTGGAATCCCTGGTCAGCGACCTGGTGGACCGCACCATTGAGCCCTGCAAGAAGGCCCTGGCAGACGCGGGCATGACCGCCGCGCAGATCGACGAAGTCATCCTGGTGGGCGGCATGACCCGTATGCCCCTGGTGCAGCAGGTGGTGGGCAAATTCTTCGGCAAAGATCCCAACCGCTCCGTGAACCCTGACGAAGTGGTGGCCATGGGCGCGGCCATTCAGGGCGGCATCCTGACCGGCGACGTGAAGGACGTGCTGCTGCTGGACGTGACCCCGCTTTCCCTGGGCATTGAAACCATGGGCGGCGTGTTCACCAGGCTCATCGACCGCAACACCACCATCCCCACGCGCAAAAGTCAGGTCTTCACCACGGCTTCGGACAACCAGCCCTCGGTGTCCATCCATGTGCTCCAGGGCGAACGCCCCATGGCCGCGGACAACATGACCCTGGCCCGCTTCGACCTCACGGGCATTCCCCCGGCCCCGCGCGGCGTGCCGCAGGTCGAGGTCTCCTTCGACATCGACGCCAACGGCATCGTTAACGTTTCGGCCAAGGACATGGGCACGGGCAAGGAGCAATCCATCAAAATCACGGCCTCGTCCGGCCTTTCCGAGGACGACATCCAGCGCCTGGTGCGCGAGGCTGAGGCCCACGCCGGCGAGGATAAGAAAAAACAGGAAGTGATCGAAGCCCGCAACCATGCGGACAGCCTGATCTACGGCACGGAGAAATCCCTGACCGACCTGGGCGACAAGGCCGACGCTGCGGTGAAGAGCGACATTGAGGCCAAGATCGCCGAGCTGCGCAAAATTATGGAAGGCGAGGACGCCGAGGCCATCAAGGCGGCCACCGACGCTCTGGCCAAAGCCTCCCACAAGCTGGCTGAGCAGCTCTACCAGCAGCAGGCGCAGCAGACCGGCGGTCAGCCGGGCGGGGCCCAGCAGGATGCCGGGGCCGCCCAGAGCGGCAACAACGGCGGCGACGACGTGGTGGACGCCGACTACACCGAAGTGAAAAAATAGCAAACTTGCCAGCGCGCTTGCGCTGTACTAAAAAAGGTCTGGCTCCACGGAGCCGGACCTTTTTTTTCACTATCAAAAAAATGGAGGCTTCATGCCCTGTCTCCGCCGCACCTGGATCGTGCCGACGCTGCTCCTGCCTTTCTTTCTGCTGACCAGCGGCTGCTACATGGCCCCGCCGCCTCCGGATTCCGGTTACGACAACAGCCCGCCGCCCAGCCGGACGCGGCCCGAACCGCAGCCAGCGCCGCAGCCCCGGCCCGCGCAGCGGCCTGAGCCCACGCCTGCGCGCCGGCCCGACGCCAAGCCCGACCGCCCCGCCGTCAAACAGCAGCGGGACCGCCGCCCCGACCAGGCGCGCCCGGCAGGCGCGCAACGCCCGGCGCAGGAGCGCCCCCAAGGCCGCGACGCCGCGCAGCAACCGGATCGCCCCCAACAGCCATAGGATGTTGCCATGCCCTCTTGCCGTTCTTTTTTCCAGCCTTTGCGTTTGTTGGCCCTTCTGGCGGCCCTGGGCGGCCTGACCGCCTGTCAGATGCCCTTCGGCCTGGGGCAGCGAGCGACGCAGCCCGCCAAACCGGCCAAGCCCGCCGCACCCGCCGGTCCCTGCGTGGTGCTGGCCCTGCCCGCATCCGGCCCCTACGCCCCCATTGCCGGCAAAATCCGCCACGGGGCGCAGCTGGCCAAGGACGAAATGGCGGCCAACGGCGTGGCCATTCGGCTGGAAACAATCAACACCAGCGAGAGCGCCTGGCTGCAGAAGCTGGCGGCGCTGCCCCCGGCCTGCGCCGTGGTGGGCGGCCCCCTGCAAACCGGCGTCTATGCGCGGGCCCGTGAGGCCGGCGCGCTGGAGCAACGGGCCTTCTTCACCTTTCTGCCCACCCTGGAGCCGGGCGACGAGGGCGCGCGGGCCTGGCGCATGTTCCCCAGCCCGCAGGACCAGATCGACGCCCTCATCCACTTTGCCTCCGAAGGGCTGAACATCCGCACCTACGGCGCCTTTTATCCCAACGACGCCTACGGCATGCGCATGACCGGCCTGCTGGAACAAAGCCTGGCCAGCCGTAACATGCTGCTGCAAAAGGCGGTCTACAACCCGTCGGATCCCGCCTCCTGGAGCGCGGCCGTGGCCCCGCTCATCAACGCCCAGACGCCGGAAGGCGGCACCGCGCCCATTCCGCAGACCGCTTTTGAGGCCCTGTTCCTGCCCGATTCATGGAAGAACATGGAGATGCTCACCACCAGTCTGCTCTACAACGGCGAGGACCGCCTGGTGCTGCTGGGCACCACCCTCTGGGAGCAGAGCCTGACCGGGAAAACCGTGCCCCATGCGGAAAGCTACGCCCTGGCTGTCTTCCCTGGGGCCTGGAACGCCCTGCAGGCCCCACGCGCGCTGCAGGTTCCGGGTACGGATTTCTGGACGGCCCTCGGCTACGACTACGCCCGCTTTGCTGCGGCCCTGGGCCTGGAATCCCGGCCCGAGGCCGCCCAAGTCACGGCCCGGGCCCGTCGCGCCGCGCAGATGATCTGGGGCATGGCCCCCGTGAGCTGGGACGCGAAGGGCGTGGCCCATCAGAAGCTCTTTATTTTCGGCGTTACTGCCCAGGGCATGACGCCCGTTACCCTGGACGCCTTCCAGCAGACCCGGACCCAGGTGCTGCAGCAGGCCGCCCTGCGCATGCAGGGCCTGCCCCCGGTGGACGCCGCGGGCAATCCCCTGGCGGCCCCTGCCGCCGGTGCGGCCGCCGATATGGCGGCCCCGGCCCAGCCCGCCGCTGCGCCTGTAAGCACCACCCCGCGCCCCTCGTACAAACTGAGCCTGCCCGGCAACCGCTGATCGGCCCCACGCCGCCAACGCCGCAACAACGACTATGAGGTAAGGATACACGCATGAGCAGCAAAACCATCGGCAAGGAAGACGTGCGCCACATGGCCGCCCTCTCCCGCCTGCAGATCAGCGAAGCGGAACAGGACATGTTCGCCCGGCAACTGGGCGACATCCTGGGCTATATGGACGTGCTTTCCCGCGTGGACACCAGCGCGGTGGAACCCCTCTACAGCCCGGCCCTGCACCAGGGCCCCCTGCGGGAAGACACGGCCGAACGCCGCCGGCGGCGCGAAGAAATTCTTGCCAACGCCCCCGAAGCGGACGGAGAATATTTTATCGTGCCCCGCATCGTGTAAAAACCGGGCCCCACACAGCACCACGCCGAGAACGCCATGACCGACATCTGCTCCCTTACGCTGACCGCCCTGACCAGGGCCCTGCAAACCAAAGAACTGAGCGCCTCGGAGGCCACTGCCGCCTGCCTGGAGCGCATCAACGCCACCGAACCCCGCCTGGCCGCCCTGCTCACGCTGGACCGGGAAGGCGCGCTGGCCGCGGCCGCCGCACTGGATAAAGAAGGGCCGGATCCCTCCCGCCCCCTCTGGGGCGTGCCCATGACCGTCAAAGACGCCCTTTCCACCAAGGGCCTGCGTACCACGGCGGGCTCGCGCATCCTTGAAAACTACACGCCCTTCTACGACGCCTGGGCTGTGGAGCGCCTGCGCGCCGCCGGGGCCATCATCCTCGGCAAGGCCAATCTGGACGAGTTTGCCATGGGCTCCACCACGGAGAATTCCGCCTACCAAACCACCCGCAACCCCTGGAACACCGCCAAGGTGCCCGGCGGATCCAGCGGCGGTTCCGCGGCCTCGGTGCGCGCGGGCCAGTGCTTTGCCTCCCTGGGCACGGATACGGGCGGTTCCATCCGCCAGCCCGCCGCCCTCTGCGGCTGCGTGGGGCTCAAGCCCACCTACGGCCGGGTTTCGCGCTACGGCCTCATCGCCTACGGCTCCTCCCTGGACCAGATCGGCCCCCTCACCCGCACGGTGGAGGACTGCGCCCGCGTGCTGGGCGTCATTGCCGGGCACGACCCGCGCGACGCCACCAGCGCCCCCCTGCCCACGGCAGACTATGCTGCCGCCCTGGAAAGCAAACCCCTCAAGGGCGCGCGCCTGGGCCTGCCCAAGGAATTTTACGGCCAGGGCCTGGACCCGGAAGTGCGCGCCGCCTGCGAAGCCGCCCTGCATACGGCGGAAGCGCAGGGCGCGACCCTGGTGGACGTAAGCCTGCCCCATACGGACGCGGCCATCGCCACCTACTACATCATCGCCATGGCCGAGGCCAGCTCCAACCTGGCCCGCTTCGATGGGGTGCGCTACGGCCGCCGGGCCGCGCAGATCAACAATCTGGAAGAACTCTATGTGCGCTCGCGCAGCGAGGGCTTCGGCCAGGAAGTCAAACGCCGCATCATGCTGGGGGCCTATGTGCTTTCCTCCGGCTATTATGACGCTTACTACCGCAAGGCCGCCCAGGTGCGCCGCTGCATCCGCGACGAATACCTGACCGCGCTGGAACAGTGCGACGCCCTCCTGGCCCCGGTTTCCCCGGTTACGGCCTGGGATCTGGGCAGCCACAGCGGCGACCCATTGCAGATGTACCTCATGGACGCCTACACCCTGTCCCTGAATCTGGCGGGCCTGCCCGGCCTTTCCCTGCCCGTGGGCCTGGGCGCAGCCAGCCGCATGCCCGTGGGCATGCAGCTCATCGGCAAGGCCTTTGCCGAGGCGGAACTCCTGGCCCTGGGGCAATCCCTGGCCCAGGCCCTGCCTTCCATCGGCGCACCGGAGCTGTAAGCCAGGGCCCCGCTGCCCTTTCATACGCCCATAGCAAAAGCCCCTGCGTTGGCCAACAACGCAGGGGCTTTTTTTCGTCGTGCAGTTATGGGCATTGCAACGTTGCAATGCCGTGGCTGAGTGCAGACCACCGTTGAGGCGTAAGCGCGCGGTTACGCGCCACAACGAGCGTGCCGCAGACTTTGAGAATGCGTATTCTCAAAGGTAATCCGCTCTATGGTCTGGCGCGCTCAGACCCGCGTGCCAGACCAGCCGCGCGAAGTCTGGATCAGACCGTCGCGGCGCACCAGGCAGCAGGCGCACCCGGGCAGACTGTCCGCCAGGGCCAGGGCCTGGCGCGGCGGCAGGACGGAAAAAGCCGTGGCCAGGGCATCGGCCGTGCAGCCGTCCGGGGCCGCCACGGTAACGCCGGCCTGGGCCGCGTCCTGCCCCGTAGCGGGGTTAATGAGATGGCTGCGGGCGTGGGCCGCATCGTAAAAAGCCTCATATACGCCGGAGGTGGCCACGCCGCCGCCCTGCGGCAGCTCCAGAACCTGCAGCGACCTGCCGCGCACGCGCGGGTCTTCCACGCCGATGCGCCAGGGGCGGCCCGCCGCGTTGCGGCCACGGGCCACAATGTCACCGCCGGCATTGACGCAGTGGTCAGGGCAGCCTGCCGCGCTCAGCTCCCTGGACATGGCGTCCGCAATGTGCCCCTTGGCGATGCCGTCCAGGGTAAGGGCCATGCCCTGCCGCTCCAGGCGCAGCCCGCCGTCGTCCAGGCGCAGGCGCTCCATGCCCACCAGGGCCAGGGCCTCGCGCGCTGCGGCCGCCGAAAAGGCCGCCGGGTTCTCCCGGCTGTTTTCCAGCAGCGTCACCAGGGGCAGCACCGTGGGGTCAAAAGCGCCGTCCGTAAGGCGGTGCATATCTGCCGTAACGCGCAGCAGGGCCGTCAGCCGGGGCGGCACGTCGCGCAGGCGCCCTGCGGCATTAACCTGCCCCAGGGGAGCGTCGGCCGTAAAGCGGGTAAATATTTTTTCCAGCTCGCGGCCCAGGGCAAAGGCGCGCGCCGTGGCCTCCGCCGCCTGGTCCATCGTGGCGCGGGCCACGCTGACGGTGACCAAAGTGCCCATGAACAGGGCGGAGCGGCTCTCGGGCAGGGGCGCGTCCGTCGCCAGGGCGGGCGTGCGCGCGGCAACGGGCGCGGCGGTCAGCAGGGACAACAGCGGGGCCGCCCCCAGAAGGCCGCCGCCCAAGAGCGCGGCCCGCAACATATCTCTACGGCTGTAACACCTGGGCATACTTTCCTCCATAGGCCGCTTCAGGAGCGGACCGCTTCCTCTTGGCGCGCGTGCGGTTCCCGGGCCGTGACGGCCGTGAGGGCGTCGGGGGCGTCCTCCGTGCATTCCGCCGCCTCGGGCGGCCTGGTGTAACGAAAGATTTTTCTGGGGCAGGCGGCCACACAGGCCTCATGGCAACTTGTCCCATAGGAACAGCAAAGCATATGGTCGATGACGATGCGGTTGTCCTCCAGCCGCACGGCCTTGGCTGGGCAGGCTTTGACGCACTTCATGCACTTGATGCAGCCCACCTTGCAAACGTCGGTAACCGCCCGGAGTTTCTCGCGCGTGTTGCAGTATACGGCCACTCTGGCCCGCAGGGGGGTCAGCTCCAGCACGCCGCGCGGGCAGACGGCAATGCAGGTGCCGCAGCCCGTGCAGACGGCGGTATTGACCTCCACCACGCCGTCCACAATGCGCATGGCGTCAAAGGGGCAGGCCTGCACGCAGTCGCCAAACCCCAGGCAGGAGAAGGCGCATTCGTCCGTGCCGCCGCGCATGAGCGCTGCGGCAGCGCAGGAAGGCATGCCCTGATACTCGTAACGCGGCCCCACCTGCCCGCCCAGCTTATCGCAGCGGCGCAAGGCAAACAGCGGCTCGGCCTCAGCCACGGTCTTGCCCGTCAGTTCGCCCACCACAACGCTGGTGGCGGCCCCGCCGGCGCAGCACTTGTTGGCCGGCACATTGGGGTCGTTGAGCACGGCCCTGGCATAGCCCTCGCAGCCGGCAAAGCCGCAGCCGCCGCAGTTGGCCCCGGGCAGGGCCTCCAGCACGGCCTCAATGCGCGGATCCTCCTCCACATAAAAAACCCGGGCCGCCACCGCCAGAATGATGGAAGCCGCCAGCCCCAGCCCAAACAGGGTCACAATGGATGCAACAACCATAGTCTCGTCCTTGGTAGGCGCTTTGCGCCGTCGAGCGGCACAAGCGCGTGAAAATCCGCCCCCTGCGGGCGTCAGACGCCGTACGGCGTTATTGCCCCATCCCCTTGAAGCCCATAAAGGCCAGCGACATGAGCCCGGCCATAATCAGGGCCAGCGGCGTGCCTGCCATGACGCCGGGCAGCCGACAGGTGTCCAGCCGTTCGCGGATGCCCGCCATGAGCAACAGGGCCAGGGTGAAGCCCAGGCTGTAGGCCAGCCCCCAGACCAGCGATTCCAGAAGGTTGTAGCCCTCGCGCTGCACCAGAATGGTGACGCCCATGACCGCGCAGTTAGTGGTGATAAGCGGCAGAAAAATGCCCAGAGCCGCGTACAGCGGCGGCATGGCCTTTTTGAGGAACATCTCCACAAACTGCACCAGCGCGGCAATGACCACAATAAAGACTATGGTCTGCAAATAACCAAGGTTGAGGGGATCCAGCACCTGCTTCTGCATAAGCCAGGTGCAGAGCGTGGCCACAATGATGACAAAGATCACCGCCCCGCCCATGCCCAGGGCCACACCCCGCTCCTTGGAACAGCCCAGGTACGGGCAGTTGCCCAGATACTGGGCCAGCACGATGTTGTTGACGAAAATGGCCGCAATAAAGATGGAGAGAATATCCATAACGTTTCCTCACGCTCCGCGGCGTTACGAACGTTGCGCCGAGGGTTCGCCCCCGGCTGTCGCGGCCGTGCCGCAGGCGGCGCAGCCGGAGCAGCACCCGCAGCCCTGCAGGCTTTCCACCCTACCGCCGCGTCGGCTGGCCTGCCAGACGTTGATCAGGTTCATGCCGGCCAGCATGAGGCCCAGACTGATGAAGGCCCCAGGGGCCTGCACCATGATGCGGAAAGGTTCAAACCCCTCCCACATGACGTAGTGGCCGAACCAAGTGCCGTTGCCCAGCACCTCGCGCAGCGAACCCAGCAGGGTCAGCGAAATGGTGTAGCCGATGCCAATGCCGAAACCGTCCGCAATGGAGGCTGGCACGGTATTTTTGGCGGCAAAGGCCTCTGCCCGGCCGAGGATGATGCAGTTCACCACAATAAGCGGCACAAAAATGCCCAGGCGCTGGTACAAAGGATAGGCGTAGGCCTGCATGAGCAGCTCCACCGCCACCACCAGCGAAGCCGCAATAACAATGAAGCAGGCGATGCGCACGGTTTTGGGGATAATGGCGCGCACCATGGATATCAGCATGTTGGACAACACCAGCACAAAGATGACGGCCAGCCCCATGCCCAGGCCATTGTCGGCCGAATTGGTCACGGCCAGGGTGGGGCAAAGCCCCAGCACCAGCCGGAACGGCGGCAGTTCCTTCCACAGGCCTTTGGTGAATTCACTCATGATGCTCATGGCGATCTCCAGCCCGGCGGGGCTACTTTCCGCCCCAGGCGCGGAGGATTTCTGGTTTGAGCGCCGCGTAGGTTCTGGCGGCGCGGTTTACGGCCTCCACTGCGCCGGTGGAGGAAATGGTGGCCCCGGAAACCGCGTCCACCTTGCCCCCGTTGGCCTTAAGGCCCACCGGCGTAGTGAACCCGGCGAACTGGGCGGTAAAGCCCGGCTCCACCACGCGCATGCCCAGGCCCGGCGTTTCCTTAAGTGTGGTGATGCCGATGCCCGCCAGGGTGTCGTCCGCCACGTTAAAGCCCACCAGCACGCCGATGGGGCCGCCGTAGCCCTTGCCGGATTCCTCCAGGGCCACTCCGGCCAGTTTGCCGCCCCGCATGACCGGAAAGACAGTGGTCTGCCGCCCGTCGGGCAAGGCAAACTTGCGTCTGTCGGCAATGGGCGCGTTTTCCGCCACGGCAAACACGCTGTGCAGGGCCGGGCCTTGCACATAGGTCAGAACCTGTTCCTCAATCCGCGGTGCCGTGATCATCTTCAGATACGAGAGCGCAAAGCCCGAAAGCCCGCACAGCAGGGAAAGCACGGCCACCGTTCGCAGCATAGTCAACATCAGCGCCGACCTCCAAAGGGTTTGGGGCGGATCATATCAAGATACGGGGTCGTCAGGTTGGCCAGCAGGATGGCAAAGGGCACGCCGTCCAGCCACACGCCGTACTTGCGGATGAGCATGGTCAGCACGCCGCCCAGAAGCCCGTACAGAAACATGGGCAAGGGCCGCGAGGGCGTATTGCCGATCTCCGTGGCCATAAAAAAGCCGCCCAGCATGACCGAGCCGGTGCAGAGATGGAACAGGGGCGAGGCGTTCTGCGCGGGGTCCAGCATCTGGAACAGGGCCGCCAGCCCGCACACGCCCAGGAAAAAGCCCAGGGAGACCTGCCAGCGCACAATGCCCCGCGCGCAAAGGAAGGAGCCGCCCAGGAAGAGGCCCAGCACCTGGCCCGCGCCCAGGCCGTCGATCTGCCGCCCCAGCAGCAGATCCGCTAAGGGGATGTCCCCCGCGGCCGCCGCGCCGAAAAACTTGAGCCGCACCAGCGGATCCAGAAAATCCGTCTGCAGCTGCATGGCGTTGGCGTCCATAAAGAGGGGGAAGGAGACCGCCAGGATGGCCCAGCCCACCAGGGGCGTGCTCACGGGGTTGGCCCCCAGCCCGCCGAAGACCATCTTGCCGAAAACCATGCACAGCCCGGCCCCCAGCACAACCAGCCACCAGGGGGATGCGGCGGGCAGCAGAAAGGCGAACAGCAGCCCCGCGTAAACGGCCGTGAGGTCGTCCACCATCACTTCCCGGCCCATGGCCTTTTCACACAGGGCCTCCACCGCCACGCAGACAACTACGCTCAGGGCCATGACGCGCGCCGCGGGCAGGCCCCAGTTCCACAGGGCCATGAGCACGGCGGGCATACAGCCCATAATGGCGTAAAAACTGATCTTGCGGATGGTGCGCCCGCAGTGCCAGTAGGCCGGGGCGCTCATGGCAAGCAATACGGAACCGGATGTTGCGGCGGACATCAGTTGCCTCCCTGCGCTGCGGCCGGGGCGGAGGAAGACGCGGATTCAAGGGCCTGCCCTTCCGCGCCGCGCGCTTTGGCGGCCTCGCTCAGCCGGTATTTGGAAAGACGAATGTACTGCAGCACGGGCCGCCGGGCGATGCAGACATAGCCGCACAACCCACACTCCAGACAGGAAAAAATATGTTCTCCCAGGTTTCGCTCGTGCAGGGCGAACTCGGCGTTGCGGCTCAGCATGCTGGGCCTGAGCCGCGCGGGACAGGCCAGCACGCAGGCCCCGCAGTTGATGCAGGGGCTGTGCCCCTCCATGGGCGGAATGGTGCCCGCCTCCACCACAAAGACCCCTGTGGTGCCGCGGGTGACGCTGCGGCTGAGTTTATCCACGCTTTCGCCCCGCAAGGGGCCGCCGCGCACCAGGGTATCGCCCGTATGCACGGGAATGTGGGCAAACTCCAGCAGATCGCCGATAAAGCTGCCTTCGCGCACAATATAGTTGCCGGAATGCTCCAGGCTGCCTAGGGTGACCACGGTCTCCGTAAGGGGCAGCCCGGTGCGGCCCACATGGCCCAGGCTCCACAGATTGTGCAGCCCCACAATGCCCACGCCGACGGGGTTCTCCTTGCCGGTAACGGCCTTGATCGCCAGAGCGTTGATGCTGGAGGGATAGTAGGCCGGCACATGCGCCACCTCGATATCGTGCAGGTGCAGGCGCAGCTCCTTGGGAACGGCCAGGATGATCCGCCGGGCCGGCGACAGCCGCCGCAGCAGCGTCATGCCTGCCCGCAACGTATCCTGGTGCGCCAGCAGCATAGGCTCGGCCCAGGTGACGCCGGGGTCGGGGTTGAGGCCATTGATGATCAGCGTCTCGCAGTTCTGGCCCAGGGACCGGGTATTTACCCCCAGGCCTTTCAGGGTTGCCGCCAAAGCCTCACCGACAGTCTCTTCGGCGAACAGGTCCGTTTTTTCCACAGCCGCGGCGGCCTCAAGCAGGGCGCTGTCCGGCTCCAGCGCATCAATAAATATGCTGCGCTCGGAAACTTCCTTAATCTGCCCGAAGATGGGGGAAAACACGTCGCCCCTGCCGGGGTGCGGGTGAACCGCAAGCCGCATGTTGGGGTAGACTTTGGCGTTTTTGGTAACGCCTTCCGCCAGCTTGTAGCCTTCGCGCCGCAGGCGCGCCCGCTGCGGCACCGGCCCGAGGCTGAAGCGCTGCGTGATCCCGTAGAGCAGATGAAAACGAGGATCGTGCGTTATCTGAAACAGTTCTTTCATCCCCGCCTCACTTTCCCGTATGGCACTGGGAGCAGGATTTTTTGCCGTAGGGGCCCGTGCCCAGTTTTTCGTGACAGCCCATGCAGTTTTTGTGGTATGCGTCCATGGAACCGAGAATCAGCTTCTGCGCGCCCTTGCCGTGGCAGACTGCGCAATCGGCGTACAGAGGGTTGAGCTTGACCCGCCCGGTTTTCGGCAGATTTTCCCGCACGGATCTGAGCGTGTGGCAAGCGGCGCAGCCTTTTTCACCGGCCTGGAAAAGATCTTCATGGCAGGTCATGCACCGGGCGTGCACGGCATCGGCCAGGTTGGGTGGCGTGCCGGGCTCGGCCTTGCGGCCGGAAGGCGCGCCGGATTCGTGGCAATCGGCGCAGTTCTGGGGCTCCGGCTCAATGGCAGCGTCTTTGTGGTGGCAGTCAGCGCAGCTGAGGCCCAGCTCCGTCGCATGCTTGTCGTGCCCCCATTTTTTGGCTGTCAGCTCATAGTGGTGGCAGGTGGCGCAGGCGGCGTTGTCGTCCCCGAAAAACGCCTGGTGCCGCTGCGCAAAGGCAGCGTCAAACGTGACGCCGTGGCAGGATTTACATCGCTGGACCTTGGTCCGCTTTTCAGGACTTTCATGATGGCAGTCCTGACAGGGAACGCCATAGGCCTCGGCATGCGCGGCATGCGGCAGAACCACAGCGCCCCCCGCGTTGCGTAGCAGCACCCGCCGGGGAACGGCCTCGCCTTTCTCCGGCAGCAGGTAACCCGCCAGGGCCGCCGCCGCCAAAAGGCCCGCCAACACCGCGATGAAAAGATATCGCTTTTGCAATCTTGCCTCCCTTCAATCCTTGCAGTCGGGCGTAATCGTGCGCACCCTTCCAGGTTCCACGCAGGCGGTTTTCCTTGCGGCCTGGGCCTGCCATGCCAATGCCAATACCAATGCATACTTGTCAGTTTATGCAGCTTTTGGGGGATTAGTAACCTATTTTTGTGGATAATGCTACCATTTCGCCAAAGACATTTCTTCACATTCAAATAAATTTTCCGCAGCAGCCCCAGGCAACGCCTTACAGGCGCACAGCGCGGTGCCCAGGGCTGCCCCCGATTTTTGGTGCAGGCCCCAATCTTTGATAACGTACGGTATTTTTCGCACATTAAAAAAATGAAAGTGGCCCGCCAAGTTGGTTAGACGGGGCGTCACGAGATTATCTAGAATTTTATTTTGTGGCATAGTTCGCTTGCCTTCAACCACAAACGGGGGAACGCATGCCACTGCCAGCCCACAGACGACACGACATTTCAGATGCTGTTTGGAAGAAATTTGCGCCGCATTTACCTGGCCGTGCTGGGAGCTGGGGTGACCTTGCGCATGATAACCGGCTGTTTATAAATGCAGTCTTTTGGATAATGCGTACAGGTGCGCCGTGGCGAGATTTACCGCCGGACTTCGGCGGCTGGAGCAACACGCACCGTCGCTTCATCCGCTGGCGTGACAAGGGAGTATGGGAGCGATTACTCGAAATTTTGATTGATGAGCCTGATTTTGAATGGCTGATGATCAACGCCAGCCATTGCAAGGTCCATCCCCAGGCGGCAGGTGCAAAAGGTGGTAATCAGAACATGAGCCGCACAAAAAGGGGGCTCAACACAAAATTGCATTTGGCCGTGGATGCGCATGGTATGCCGCTCAGGGCCATTGTTACACAAGGTACAGTGGCAGATTGTGCGCAAACAATTGCTTTAATTAGCTTGGTTACCGCATAAAACCTTTTTGCAGACAAAGGTTATGATACAGATACAATTCTTGATCAGGCTGAAAGGCAAGGTATGCTGCCGGTTATTCCTCCAAAAAAGAGTCGCAAAAAGCAGCGCTATTATGGCAATGAACTTTATAAGGCGCGCACTTGATAGAAAATGCATTTCTTCATCTGAAGCTGTGGCGCGGAATAACCACCAGGGACGCAAAGAATACGGCATCATTTCTTGCCGCCGTCCACATCAGGTGTATCTTTTTATGGATCTCTATCTCGTGACTATACTATCTAGAGCAGATTACCTTTGAGAACAGGCATTCTCAAAGTTTAAGGCACGCTCGTTTCGGCGCTCAACAGCGCAAATAAATTGCGCTTACGCCTCCACAGCGGGCGTCTGCTCACGCAGACGCCAGGGCATTTCAAAATTGAAATGCCCTAAAAAGCGCTGCCGCCGAAGACGGAGTCCCAGAGAGAGGTTTTGGGCGGCACGGCGTCGGGGTCCACCCAGGTCAGCACTTCACGCCCCATGTCCCAGGCCAGGGAGCGGGCGATGAAGCCTGCGGGGTCGCCGGGGTTGCGCTCCTTGATGGAGAAAAGATAAAAATCGTGCACCTGGCGGGCTTCCATAAGGCCGCCCTGAGCCATGGACCAAAGCAAGACGCCCGTGCGGACGTCGTAAATCTCCAGAGCCAGAGAAAGGGAGCTGGTGCCGCCGGAGCCGCCGTCCATATAGTGGTTGATGTAGCCGCCCACCACCATTTCCGCCCCGCGTTTACGGGCCAGCGCCATGGCCCGGTTGGGTTCGTAAGGACCGGCGTCGGCGGCGTATTCCAGGGTCTGAAAGGCGTTAAGCGAGAGCCAGACCTGCCAGATCTGGCGGGAGAAGGCAGTGCTGAAGCTCACGGGATCCGCAATCTGCTGCACCATGCGCAAGGGCACAAACAGGGCCCTGGGCCGCCGGTTGAGGCTCTCGCGCGGGGCCACATACACGGCGGGCGGCTGGCGGCGCACAAAATTGTTGATCTGCACCTGAAAAGGCGTGCTGAAGTCGCCGGAGACCTTCAGCGTACTGCGGCTGTCGTCCGGCGCGCGGCTGCAGCCCAAAGCCGCCAGGGCCAGCAGAAGCAGCGCGGCCAGCAGGGCCAGGAGCGCCCGGCTCCGCGCGGCCGCCCGGCAGAGGGCGGATCCATGTTGCACGGCTGGGCAATGCCGCCCCTTGCCGCAGTATTCCCACAGAGCGTTCATTGGCGTTTCTCCGTCATCAGCCGCGCCCGGCCCAGAAGAACCAGCAATCCGGCCCGGGCCGTCATCAGGCGCGTGTGCAGCTCCAGCCGCTTTTGGGGCGGCAGGCGGCGGAAGGCAGGGCTCTCGGCCGCCCGCGCCACGCGGCGCAGTTCCGCCGCCAGGCGGGCCAGACGGCGCAGCTCGTCTTCCGCAAACAGTGCGCTCCGTCCGGCTTCCTCCGCCCAGGCGGCCAGCTCGCGGGCCTGGACGGCAATGGTCGCCGGTCGGATGGCCGCGCCATATTTTCGACGTATGCAAAACCCGCGCCAGAGATCCGCAAGCCACCGACGCACCCGGTCCATACCGCCTTCAGAACTGCGTGGCCTGCGCCATCTGCAGCAAAAGCGGGGCCAGCAGAAGCAGAATGGGCGCAAGCCCCATAAGCGTCTGCGGCCAGCTCAGCCGCAGAGCCGCACGGCAGCCCACCAGAATGCAGGCAAAGCTCCAGATGAAGCCCACCACCGAGCCCAGCAGGGGCACGATGCAGAGCAGCCCCGGCGCGGAGGCGTAGGCCATAACCTGGAAGACCAGGGAAAAATCCTGCCGCTTGCTGGCGACAAAGCCGTAGGTGAACTGGATAAGCGCGCTGAGCACATAGATCTGCACCACAGAGACGGCCAGCTTGAGCAGCACGGTCATGGGCAGGCTCATCTGCGGCGAAAGCAGGATGAGCATTTTTTCCAGCTGCGGATCCGAAGCCGCGCTGGGGGCCATGAGGGAGAGAAAAACCCCGGACCAGACCCGCTCCACCGCCACCTGCACCGCGCTGATGATCAGGTAGAAGATCAGGGCCCGCGTCTGGGCCTCACCGGGCCGTAAGGCGGCAAAAAAACGCTGGCTGCCGAACATGACCCGCATGCAGGTATGGTAGAAGGCGGCCGGCCAGCCGTCCGGCTCCGGCGCGCGACGCCAGGGATTGTCCTCCCCGGCCTCCTGGTCGAACCCGGCCTCCGCCTCCCGGCCCTCCCGCTTCCGGTCACGCGCGGCATTCCGGCCCGCGTCTTCTGCCGCTGCGTCCTCGTCCCAGCGGGGCCTTGCGGCCTTGCGCGCCGGGGCGGCGGCCTCCTCGTCTTCCCGGCTGCTGTCCGCTTTTTCGGCACCGGCGGCCGGCGGCGCTGGGCGGCCCGGCACAATGGCCCCAGGGGGCAAGGGGTCATCCCCGCCGCCCGGAGCGGCCGGGGGCGTCTGCGCCATATCCTGCGGCGGTTCCTGCGCCGCGCCCGGCACAGGGGCGAGCACCTCCAGCACGCCCGCATCAGGCGCAAAGCGGAACCGGCAGGCGCACTGCGGACAGGTGGCGATAACCGGGCGGCGCGGCAGGCGGTCGTCAGGCAAAGGGCGGCTGAAGCCGCAACGCGGGCAGGTAATGTTCACAAACTTCTCCTCGCAAAGATGCCGGAAAGGCCGCCCGTTGCGGACAGCGGAACCGGCAGGAATTTTCCCGCCCATACTAGCCGCAGGCCAGGACGCTGGCAAGCGCCCGAAGGCTTGACAAGTCCGGGCCGCGCCCGTAGGGTGAAAAACACAAGGGGAGTAACTGGGTTCCTGTAGCCCGGACGGCATCAACAGCATGGCCTTTGGCCTGGTGCCGTCGTCGGTTTTACCGATGAGTGAGACCTTGGCAGCAATGCCAGGGTCTTTTTTTTATTTTTACCTGGAGAACGCCATGACCATCCGTTCGCTGCGGCCATACATCATTGCCGTGCTGCTGACCCTGCCCGGCGTAGGGCTGCGCTTTATGGACCATGCGGGCATGTCGCCCATTGTGGTGGCCCTGCTTTCCGGCATCGCCATTCTGGGGGCTTCCTTTCTGCTCACCTGGGCCTGCGAGGTGGCGCAGATGGACATTCCCCAGGCTGTGGCCGTGGCCGTGGTGGCCTTTATCGCCGTGCTGCCGGAATACGCCGTGGACATGTACTTTACCTGGATGGCGGGGCAGCAGCCTGAAAGCGCCTATTCCCACTACGCCATCGCCAATATGACCGGGGCCAACCGGCTGCTCATCGGCGTGGGCTGGTCGGCCATTGTGCTGCTCTTCGCCAGCCGCTTCCACAAAGGCGTGCACCTGCCCGACGACAAACGCACGGACGTGCTTTTCCTGGGCCTGGCCACGCTGTACGCCCTGTGCATCCCCCTCAAGGGTTCCCTTACCTGGGTGGACGGTCTGGTGCTGCTGGGCGTTTACATCTGGTACATCTGCATCGTGGCCCGCCGCCCCGTGGAAGAGGAGGAACCCGAAGGCCCGGCCGCCGTGCTGGCCCGCTTTGCCAAAAAAGTGCGCCTGCGCAGCGTCATCGCCATCTTCCTTTTTGCGGCCCTGGTCATCCTGTGCAACGCCGAACCGTTCAGCGAAAATCTGGTGGCCAGCGGCAAACTTCTGGGCGTCAACGAATTTTTGCTGGTGCAGTGGCTTGCGCCCATCGCCTCGGAATCGCCGGAGTTCATCATCGCCATCATGTTCGCCTCGCGCGGCAACGCCTCCCTGGCTCTGGGCAGCCTGCTTTCTTCCAAGCTCAATCAGTGGACCCTGCTGGTGGGCATGATCCCCGGGGTCTACGCCATCTCCTCCGGCGGGCTTACCCCGCCCATCAACCTTGACACCCACCAGTTTCAAGAAATACTCTTGACTGCGGGGCAATCCCTGTTTGCCGTGGCCCTGCTGGTGGACCTGCGGCTGCACGTGCGGGAGGCCTTCTGGCTGCTGGTTCTGTTTCTGGCCCAGCTGCTTTCGCCTCTGTACGATGCGCAATTGGAGGCCCTGCTGGGCCTGCCCCACGATCCGTTGCGCCTGCACTTTTTTTATGCAAAGGTTTATATTGTCCTTGCCATAGTGCTGCTGCTCAAAAATTGGCGCAAGGTGCGGGATCTGCGCCTGGGCTTCAAGGTGTAACGTCACCGTAATGCACACAACCTCGCGGCCCGCGGAAAGGCGCGTCTGGCTCCGGAAGGGCCACCGGCCGCCCTCCGCGACGCGCCGCCGGGATCAAGGTAGAATTTTCATGCCCCGTTTGCTGTTTTTGCTCCTCTGCGTCCTGCTGCTGGGCGAAAGGGCCCAGGAAGCCGCGGCCCTGACCGGTGTCGGCGATCCGGACCGGACTGCCCCCCCCGCCGCCGGGTCCACGGCGTTGCCTGTGGCCCTTCCAGAGCCCGACGCGCCCGCCGATCCCCCGGCCGGGGCCGCTCCTGACGCTGAAGTCGGCCCCCTGCCCAGCGAAGCCGAACGCAGCGCCGCGGCAGCCATCATTTCCGGTTCGCGCCGCCCGGGCATTATTGAGCATTCCCTCATCCGCGGCGGCGCGGACGTGCCTGGCCTGCATATCCACATCAACTACCCCTCTGTGGGCAGCAAGGAGATCGACGCGGACATCCGCCAGTGGGTCACCGGCCTGGCCGAGGCCTTTGCCGCCAATGCCACGGCCCTGACCCTGCCCGGCGAGGACGACGCCCCGCCCAACGAGCTGTGGGGCTCCTACACTGTGGCGGCCCCTTCGCCTGCGGGCCTGAGCCTGACCTTTGAAATCTGGACTTACACGGGAGGCGCGCACGGCAATCTGGACGTGCTGACCCTTAACTACAGCCTGCTCACGGGGCAGCGCCTGGGCCTGGTGGATTTGTTTGAAGACCCGGAAGCTGCCCTGCGGATCATGTCCGACTGGGCTTACAAGGAACTTTCGCAACGCCTGGGCGGCATGCGGCAGGAGCAGACCCTGCGCACGGGCCTCACCCCCGTGCCGGAAAACTTCGCCAGCCTTACCCTGGTGCCGCAGGGCGTGCGCATAAACTTCCAGCCCTATCAGGTGGCCCCCTGGGCGGCCGGCGCGCAGAAGGTCACCATCCCGCTGGAAGAACTGTTGCCCGCGCGGCCCCTGCTGCGCCTTTGGGGCCGCTAGGCCGTGCCCGCCGCGCAGAAAGGGCCCTTCGGGCCTGATCCGTCCCTGCCGGACGCCGCCGGGGCCAAGGCCGCTCCGCCCCTTGCCCCCGGCCCACGCGCCCCCGCCCGCTCCCGCTGGCTTTTCGACCCGCAGGACCACAAACTCATGAAGCTGGTCAACAGCTTCGTGGCGGCCAGGGCCAACGCCCGCGCCCTGCCGCAGCCCGAACCCGGTCTGCACCCCCACGGCATTATTGAGATGACCTCCGACCACGGCCTGCGCATGGCCAAGGCCGCCATTGTCCTGCTGGAAAGCCTGGAAGCCGGCGGCCCGCGCGAAAGGCTCACGGCCCTGCGCCGCCTGCACGACGAGGTGCTCTATTCCGCCCGCTCCCCTTTGCAGAACAATACGGCGCGGGTGCTGATCCAGATCATGAAAGACCTGGTGCGCGCCAGCCCGGATCCCGCGCGGCAGCTGCCCCTGGCCCACGATTTTCACCGCGCTGTGGGCGGCACCCCGCGCATTGTCCGCGCCCTGCTGCGGCGCTACCATCTGCTGGAAATGCCTGAGGCCTGGAACCAGCACGCCTTTGACCACCATGTGCACGACGCCAACACCAAGGGCCGCAAAAGCCCAACCCATCTGGTTATGGACGCCTGGATCAAGGGCATCCGTTTTCTCACCGTCGTCTATTACAATACGGTGGATCCGGAGGCGGCGCGCGAGCTTTTGCGGGCCGCGCGCATTATGGGCATTACCGTGCGCATCGGCATCGAATTTCGGGCCGCGTTTGGGGACAAACTGGTGGAATTTACCTGGTCGCCGCTCAATACGGAGACCTCCAAGGCCTTCACCGAGCTGCTCCGGCGCAAGGACGTGGCCGCCGTGCTGGCCGCCCACGCTCCGGTCAACGCCTGGATGCGCGAGCACGCGCTGCTGCTCCTGCGGGCCTGGAACCAACGCCATGCCCCGGCCCTGGCCGCCCGCTGGGGCCTGGAAACCCCGCCGCCCCTGGAGGAAGAGGCCTTCCTGGCCTATGTGGGGCAGCGCCAGCCCTCCACCCTGCACCTGGCCGAATACATCTATCAGGAATGGCGGCCCCTGTTGCAGGCCAAGCGCGCGGCCACCGTCGCCGCCCTGGCCGCGGCCGCGGACCCGCACCAGCAACGGCAGCTGCGCGACAGACTGGACCGGCTGGACAATCTGGTGCCCGACGGCCTGCGGGAGGACTGGCTCGGCCCGGAGACCAACCCGGATATTGTCTTTCCCAACCGCCCGCATCCGGACCTGCCGCCCATCCTGCGCCAGACCCCCGAGGAGCTGGTGGAAAGCCTCGTCCCTCTGCACCCCTGCCAGATGATCCTCAGCCTCTCCGGCCTCACCGCCCAGGATGTGCTGGAGCTGCTCTGGCGCTGCCAGGGGCGCATTACCCACCTGGAGCTCTTCAATCTGCGGGAGTGGAATGAAGGACGGCTCCGGCACGCGGCGGCCATCAATGCCCTGCAGCGGGCCATCAACGAAGGTAGCACCCCCAGGCTCAAGCACGTCATCCGCCAGATCGTCCACGACGAACCCGCCGCCTCGCCCCGGCGCGCCCTGTTCCAAACCATCCTCGGCCGGCTGCCGCAGCTGCAGGAATGGTATGCCCTTGCGCGCTTGGGATCGCGCATCGGTACGGATTCCACCAGCAGCTCCCACCACACCCACGGCATGGGGCTTGTCTTTGTGGAAACCCTTCCCCCCAAGGCCAGGGCCGCCCTGCGGCGGGAGCGCAATACCCAACGCCTGACCCTGCCCGTGCACACGGATATTTACCGCTTTGTGCAGCAGCACGAGCCGCCGCAGCCGCAGCCCCGGTGGCAAACGCTGCTCCGGCGGCTGCCGGGCCTGAGCAACCTGGGCTGCCAGTGCGTGCGGGGCTGGGGCCTGGAAAAAAAGACCACCAGCGTCGGTCGCGACGGCAACCTGGTGACCCTGGGCGGCGTGGACGACCGGGGCATCAGCCGCGACGCCGCCGATGGCCGCCCGCCGGAAGAGGAAGCCTGGACCTTCGCCCGCGCGCTTGCCTGCTGCAACAGCGCCCTGGCCAATACCCTGAAAATTCTGGCGGGCTTTCTGGCCGCCCAGTGGGCCTTCTGGTATGTGGACAGCTGGTGGGTGCTGACCTGGTTCGGCGCGCTGACCTGGTTTGCCATCACAGCCGTGCGCAACGTGGCGCAGGCCGTGGTGGGGGGCGGGGCCTTTACCCGCTCCCTGCTGCTGCCCTGGAAACGCTTTGTGAGCTGGGGGCGCATTGCCGATTCCCTCTTCTACACGGGGATATCCGTCCCCCTGCTGGAGGTGGGCGTGCGGCTCTGGCTTCTGCAGGATACGCTGGGCATTACGGTGGAGACAAGCCCGCTGATCGTCTACACGGTCATTGCCCTGGTCAACAGCGCCTATATTTCCGGGCACAATCTCTACCGCGGCCTGCCGCGCGAGGCCGTGGTCGGCAATCTTTTTCGCAGCGCCCTGTCTATCCCCCTCTCCCTGGCGCTGGGGCAGGGGCTGCTGGGCGCATTTACGCTGCTGGCCCTGCCCAACCCGCTGGCGCTGCTGCAAAATTGCGCGGCCATCGTCTCCAAATGCGCTTCGGACATGGTGGCGGCCGTCATTGAGGGCTTTGCCGACCGCAACGCCTTTCTGCGCCTCCGGCAGCGCGACTACGACAGCAAACTGCGCCAGATGTACGCCAACCTCACCCGGCAGGAGCTGCTCTTCCCCCACCGCGACCTGGAACGCATGCTGGAAAAGCCCGAAGACTACTGGCGGCAGCTCTACGCCAAAGACCCCGCCGTGGCCCGCGAAGCTGTGGCCCACCTGCTGGACATGCTCTACATGTGGTACTACCAGCCCCGCGCGCGCCAGGTCTTCTGGCGCAAAATGCGCGCCGCCCCGCCGGAGGAGCGGGGCATTGTGCTGGGCCTGCACGCCCTGCTGGGCCTGGAACGGGAGATCAGCACCCTTATCCTCAACGGCCTGCTGGAGCATGACTTTGCCCGCGCTCTGGCCTTTTACCTGCAAAATAACCGCAGCTATCTGCGCGACCTGCACGCCGACGCCGCGCAAAAACTCAACTGCCCGGATGTCTGCCAGTTTTGATAACAATTCCCACAATATGTCTAACAGTCCAATTTCCTTTGGCAAGCATAAAATTTTTAAAAAAATCTGAAAAAAATTGTCCCGGCCCCCTTCTCAAGCCGCCAGCGTGTCTTATTTGTATGCCGGTGCGGGGCCGTACCACGGCGCTCTTTCGCCACGGCCCATTACGCGCAATATTTCCGGCGCGGCCGCTTCAGGGCGGCCTTCGTCGCGTCCCCTCTGGGACAAGAAAAACAATATTTCCGGGAGGATTTGACGTCATGAAGCTGAAACCCCTCAACGACCGTGTGCTGGTCAAGCGTCTTGAGTCCGAAGAAAAGACCGCCGGCGGCCTGTATATTCCTGATACGGCCAAAGAAAAGCCCTCCAAGGGCGAGGTCGTGGCCGTGGGCCCGGGCAAGGTTGGGGAAAAGGGCGAGCGCGTGGCTCTGGCCGTGAAGCCCGGCGATATGGTGCTGTTCAACAAGTATGCCGGCACGGAAGTGAAACTGGACGGCGTTGACCACCTGGTCATGCGCGAAGAAGACATCCTGGCCGTTATTGACTAGCTCACCCCACAGCGTTTTCATTTTCAGGAGGAAATATCCCCATGTCTGCTAAAGAAATTCTTTTTGACGTTAAAGCCCGTGAAAAACTCGCCCGCGGCGTGGACAAACTTGCTGACGCCGTTAAGGTTACCCTTGGCCCCAAGGGACGCAACGTCGCCATTGAAAAATCCTTCGGCGCGCCCGTCATCACCAAGGACGGCGTGACCGTGGCCAAAGAGATCGAGCTGAGCGACAAGTTTGAGAACATGGGCGCGCAGCTGGTCAAGGAAGTGGCTTCCAAAACCTCCGACGCCGCCGGCGATGGCACCACCACCGCCACCATTCTGGCTCAGGCCATCTACCACGAAGGCATCAAGCTCGTGGCCGCCGGCCGCAACCCCATGGCTGTGAAGCGCGGCATCGACAAGGGCGTTGAAGCCCTTATCGCCGAGCTCGCCAACCTGGCCAAGCCCACCCGCGACCAAAAAGAAATCGCCCAGATCGGCACCATTTCCGCCAACTCCGACGCCACCATCGGCAATATCATTGCCGAGGCCATGGCCAAAGTGGGCAAAGAAGGCGTCATCACCGTGGAGGAAGCCAAGGGCCTGGAAACCACCATGGACGTGGTGGAAGGCATGCGCTTCGACCGCGGCTACCTCTCCCCCTATTTCGTGACCAACGCGGAAAAGATGATCTGCGAGATGGACAACCCCTACATCCTGTGCACGGAAAAGAAGATTTCCAGCATGAAAGACATGCTGCCCGTGCTGGAGCAGGTTGCCAAGGTTAACCGTCCGCTCATGATCATCGCTGAGGACGTGGAAGGCGAAGCCCTGGCCACCCTGGTGGTCAACAAGCTGCGCGGCGCGCTGCAGGTGGTGGCCGTCAAAGCCCCCGGCTTCGGCGACCGCCGCAAGGCCATGCTGCAGGATATCGCCATCCTCACCGGCGGCGAAGTGGCCTCTGACGAGACCGGCGCCAAGCTGGAGAACATGACCCTGGCCCAGCTCGGCACCGCCAAGCGCATTGTGGTGGATAAAGAAAACACCACCATCGTGGACGGCGCGGGCAAGAGCGAAGACATTAAGGGCCGCGTGAAGCAGATCCGCGCCCAGATCGAAGAAAGCACCTCCGACTACGACCGCGAGAAGCTCCAGGAACGCCTGGCCAAGCTCGTGGGCGGCGTGGCCGTCGTCCATGTGGGCGCCGCCACCGAAGTGGAAATGAAGGAAAAGAAAGACCGCGTGGAAGACGCCCTTAACGCCACCCGCGCCGCGGTGGAGGAAGGCATCGTCCCCGGCGGCGGCACGGCCCTTATCCGCGTGAGCAAGGTGCTCAACGACATCAAGCCCGCAGACGACGACGAACTGGCTGGCGTGAACATCGTGCGCCGCGCCATTGAAGAGCCCCTGCGCCAGATCGCCCACAACGCGGGCTTTGAAGGCTCCATCGTGGTGGAAAAAGTGCGCCAGGGCAAGGACGGCTTCGGCTTCAACGCCGCTACCGGCGAATACGAAGACCTCATCAAGGCCGGCGTTATCGACCCGAAAAAGGTTACCCGCACGGCCCTGCAGAATGCCGCCTCCGTGGCTTCCCTGCTGCTGACCACCGAGTGCGCCATCGCCGAAAAGCCCGAACCCAAGAAGGACGCTCCCATGCCCGGCGGCATGGGCGGCATGGGCGGCATGGACGGCATGTACTAAGCCGCTCTTCTCCCTTTGCCCCTCTCCGGCGGGGTCTCTGCGTAAGCGGGGACCCCGCTTTTTTACGCCCGTACCGCGCCTGCTCAGAGCACAGGCGCCCCCATGCACCCGGCCGCCGCCAGCCGCTACGAAATGTGCGAAAAATTCTGGACACTACCGCAACGACTCCAGCGCCGCCTGGCGGGCTGTTTGTCTGGCGGTTAGCCTTTCCGCCCTGGGAAGCGGTATTCCCAAAAGCCGGCGCCTGACCGCCACGCCCTTGCAGTTGAAAAGCCCTACAAACTTTGGCATAGTTAAAAGGAAAAGGAATTGCTATTATTCTGTTGACATCCACAAGCAACGGCATATGCCAAGGAGGCTTCATGGCCGCCGAACGCACCATCAGCGCAAAAGACTTGCACACCCTGGATCTGCAACAAATGCTTATTGTGGACGTGCGCACCCCCATGGAATTCGCCGAAAAACGCCTGGCCCGGCCCACGGCGTTTGCTCCGGTTGCGGAGCTGAATCCCAGGGACGTGGCCCTGCGCAGCGGCGCGCTGCAAGACACCCCCATCCTTACCCTCTGCGCCAGCGGCCGCCGCGCCCAGACCGCCGCCGCCAAATTCCTGGAAGCCGGCTTCACAGACGTGCGCGTCATTGAGGGCGGCCTGGCCGCCTGCCAGGAGGCGGGCCTGCCGACCGCCGGCCAGGGCCAGCCCAAAACCGCGGAAGCCTCGCCCGCCCTGGACCGTCAGGTGCGCCTTGCCGCGGGCGCGCTTTCCGTCATCTTTATTCTGCTGGGCATCTTCGTCCACGGCGTCTTTTTCCTGGGCGCGCTGTTCGTGGGCGCGGGGCAGGTTTTCTCCGGCCTGACCAACTGGTGCGGCCTGGCCATGCTGCTCATGCGCGCCCCCTGGAACAAAAAATCTGCCTGCGCCACAGGTTCCTGCGCCATCGGCGGCGGCAAAAGCCCCGGCGCCAGCTGCCAGTAGCCATCACCCCAGGCCAAAGGAGTCCGCCATGTCTGCGCCTGTTGTTCGTGGTTTTTTTGACCCCGTCACCGCCACCTGGACCTATGTGGTCTGGTCCGCCGAGGACGCCCAGCGCCGCTGCGCCGTCATCGACAGCGTGCTGGACTACGACCTGCCCTCCAGCCGCACTGCCACAACCTCCGCCGATGCGGTCATTGCCTTCATCCGCGCCCAGAGCCTGAGCGTGGAGTGGATTCTTGAAACCCACATCCACGCCGACCACCTCACCGCCGCCAGCTACATCAAGGCGCAGCTGGGCGGCAAAATTGCCATCAGCCGCCATATCCTGGACATTATCAAAACCTGGACGCCCATCTTCCAGACCCAGGAGGATACCCCGGCCGACGGCTCACAGTTCGACTGCCTCTTTGCCAACGATGAAGAGTTCAGCCTGGCCGGCATGCCCGCCAGGATCATTCACACCCCCGGCCACACCCCGGCGGACACCACCTATATTGTGGGCGACGCCGCCTTTGTGGGCGACACTATCTTCCTGCCCGACGTGGGATCGGGCCGCTGCGACTTCCCCGGCGGCAGCGCCGAGGATTCCTACGAATCCTCCCGCAAACTCTTTGCCCTGCCCGACCACTGCCGCATCTATGTGGGGCACGACTACCCGCCCGACGGTGCGCGCGGCCCTCAGTGCATGGCCACCGTGGCCGAACAGAAAGCCCACAACGTGCGCCTGCACACGGGCATAGACAAAGCCGCCTTTGTCTCCCGCCGCAAGGCTGACGATACCGGCAAAGCCGTGCCGCCCCTGATCCTGCCCTCCATCCAGGCCAATATGCGCACCGGCCAGTTCGGCGCGGCCGTCAACGGCATCCAGTACATCAAACTGCCCGTGAACAAGATATAAGGGGAAAAGGGATTTTTTGTGGGGGGGAGAGGGGGAGCTTTTGTGAACAAAAGTTTCCCCTCTCCCCCCACCCGCCATCCCCTTCAAAAAACGTTTCCCTGGGCATGCGCCAGGAGGCCAGATGCAGAAAGCAACCTGCTGATATTCCAGAAATTTAACAAAAGCAAAGTTATTCTGTATGCTTTAAGCATCTACCCAGGAGGCAATATGAATCCCCTCTTTACCCCCATCGCCATCGACGGCCTGACCCTGGCCAACCGTATCGTCATCCCCCCCATGGACCAGTATTCCGCACAGGACGGCAGCCCCACGGCCTGGCACAGCATGCATTACGGGCATCTGGCCCTTTCCGGCGCGGGCCTGCTGGTTGTGGAGGCCACGGCTGTGGAGCCCGCCGGGCGCATCTCGCCCTACGATCTCGGCCTGTGGGACGATACGCAGGAAGCCGCGCACAAGGCCATGCTCCAATTTATCCGCCAGTGCGGCAACGCCGCGCCCATTGCCGTGCAGCTGGGCCATTCCGGCCGCAAGGGCGCTACAGCCCGCCCTTGGGAAGGCGGCGGCCCTCTGGCCCCCGGCCAGGGCGGCTGGGAAATCTATGCCCCCTCCCCCCTGCCCTACGCCCCTGACCACCAGACCCCCACGGCTCTGAGCGCAGCCGATCTGGATCGGCTGACCGCGGCTTTTGCCCAGGCGGCCCACCGCGCCGTGCGCGCCGGCTACAACGCCATTGAGCTCCATGTGGCCCACGGCTACCTTATGCACCAATTCCTCTCCCCCTTGAGCAACCGCCGCACGGACGCCTACGGCGGCAGCCTGGAAAACCGCATGCGCTTCCCACTGGCCGTGCTCACGGCCGTACGCGCCGCCGTGCCCCAGGGCTTCCCCGTGGGGGTGCGTGTTTCCGGCACGGATTTCGCCCCCGGCGGCTGGGATGTGGAGGAATGCGCCGTCTTCGCCCAGGCTGTGGCCCAGGGCGGCGCGGCCTACATCCACGTTTCCGGCGGCGGGCTTACGCCGGAGCAGCACATTGATCTCGCCCCAGGCTACCAGGTGGGCCTGGCCGCTCGCGTCAAGGCCGCCGTGCCCGGCCTGCCGGTCATCGCCGTGGGGCTGATCACTGAGGCGGAGCTGGCCTCCAGCATTGTGGTTACCGGCCAGGCGGACATGGTGGCCATCGGCCGCGGCATGCTCTACGACCCGCGCTGGCCCTGGCACGCCGCCGCAACCCTGGGCCAGACCCTTCCCGGCGCGCCACGCCAGTACCTGCGCTCCAGGCCCCATAACGTCAAGGAGCTCTTTGCCGACTGACGCCACAGAACGTCGGCGATAAATCTCTCGTCCGGCCATGCACGCAAAAAGCGGCTTGTCTCCTGGAGGCAAGCCGCTTTTTGCGTCCTCAAAAGGGCAGACAAGCCGCCCCTTCTGTCCTGAACCGCGCTGCAAAGCTGCCGCGCTTGCGCTTTTGGCGAACGTTTCTTGACGCAACCGCCAGCGGGCGCTTCAAGCGTGAATGCTCAAGCGTTGTACAATGCGCTACCCCTTGGAGCCGCGCTTGGAGGCCTTGAGCGGATTCACCTTTTTGGTGGCCACGGTTTCGGATCTGATGCGGTGCTGGTTGCCGCTCCAAAGCTCTTCCGGGTCCAGTCCCAGCGCCGTCAGACGCGCCTTGACGCCCTTGCGCTCTGCGCTGTAGCGGTGGCGGTCCGCCATAACGCTGCCCACATAGTTGGGCGTGGTCAGGTACAAGCCCGCTTTGTCAATGGCCAGCATATAGCTAGCGCCGTTTTCCTCAACTGCCTGAATGACCATATCTTCAGTGGTGCCAAAGCGATTTTCCATGCTGCGTTCTCCTTCTGCTGCTCCGTGGGGCGTCTCAGCCCGCACTGGACCAGTCTATACGAAAAAGAATTTCATTGTCAAATACACGTCAAAGCCCCCCACGCCAGAAGGGGGTTCCGAAGCGAACCCACCTCTACCAACAGACGAACAATCCGCGTAAAAAAACAGGACACGCCCCGTCCGAAGGGCATGCCCTGTTTCCCCATTTGGGGAACAAAAATTATTCTGCAAGAAGAATATTACGGGTTGACCATCACCTTGGCCGGGCGCAGCAGTCTGTCGCCCAGCTTGTAACCGCGCTGCAGCACGCGGGTGACCGATTGGGGGGCCAGGTCGGGCCGGGCGTCAAAGCCCACGGCCTCGTGCAGGCCGGGGTTGAACTCCTCGCCTTCTTCGCCGATGGGGCGCAGCCCGTGCTTGGTCACGGCGTCCAGCAAGAGCTTGCGGGTCATGGCCACGCCCTGCAGCATATCTTTGCAGGCTTCGGCCTTGCTGCCGTACTGCAGGGCCAGGTCCAGATTGTCCAGGGTGGGCAGCAAGTCGCCCAGCACCTTTTCGGCCGCATAGCGCACCTGCTCCTGATGTTCGCGGGTCAGGCGCTTCTTGAAATTGTCCATTTCAGCAACGGCGCGCAGACGCATTTCTTCCATCTCCGCCTTGCAGCGCGCCAGCGCGTCCTCGCCCGCAGGCGCGGCGTCGGGCACAAACATCTCCACCACATCCTCGTCCCCGGCGGGCTCCGTAGCGGGCGTCCCGCCGTCGGGCCGCGCGGCGGCCGTCGCCTGGGCATCCACCGCCGGGCCGGACGTTGCGTTCGCCTGGGGCGCGCCCTGGGTGGCTGCGTCCGCCTGGGCGCAGGTTTCCCGCTGGTCGCGGGGGTCAGTTTCCGGCGCGGTCTCCCCGTCCGCCGCATTGTGGAAGGGCTGGGGCTGCCCGTAAAAATGGTGCATCTTATGACGCTGCATGCTTCCTCCAGAATATCCCGCCAGGGGGCGGCATCATTGTTGCTAAGTAAGGTCGCCCTCCCCCTCTGTCAAGGGCGCTCGCCCTGCGCCGTCCGGCGGGCCGCTTGCATTCGCCCTTGCCTTGGCCTACACTTTTGCAATTCAGCGCAGGAAGGATGCCATGCTCCGTAGTATGACCGGATTCGGCCGCTGTGTGGTGGAAGGCCCCCTCTTCACCCAGCAGTGGGAAGTGAAAAGCGTCAACAGCCGTCACCTGGATCTCAAGTGGCGTCTGCCCCCCACCCTGCGCAGCCTGGAGGCCCGGCTGGAAAAAGTCGTGCGCCGCTACGCTTCGCGCGGGCGGGCGGACATCAGCCTCATGCTCCAGTACGCGCCCGGCGGCGCGCCCTCCATGCGCTTTGACGCGCCTCAAGCCGCGGCCATGCTGGACAGTCTCCAGGCTCTGGCCCTGACCAGGGGCGACGATTTTACCCCGGACTACAACCAGCTGCTGGGCATCAACGCCCTGTGGGGCGACAACGGCGAGGAACTGGACGAAGACACCGCCGCCACCCTGGAAGACGGCCTGGCCCTGGCCCTGGAAGACTGGAACGAGGCCCGCGCCGCCGAAGGCCGCGCTCTGGCCACGGACATGCACTCCCGCATCCTGCGCATGGAAGAATGGACCGGCCTGATCGCCGAGCGCGCCCCGGCCATCAAGGACGAAAGGGCGACCGTGCTGCACGAGCGCCTGAACGAAGCCCTGGCCCAGAGCGGGCAGGAGCTGGACGAAGGCCGCTTTCTGCAGGAGGTGGTCACCCTGGCCGACCGCCTGGACGTGAGCGAAGAGCTCACCCGCCTGGCCACCCACCTGGCCCGGCTGCACGATCTGCTCCAGTCCGGCGGGGACGCCGGCCGGCGGCTGGACTTCACCCTGCAGGAGTGCTTCCGCGAGATCAACACCTGCGGCAACAAGCTGCCTGACGTGCAGCTCTCCCGCCTGGTGGTGGACTTCAAGAACGAACTGGAAAAATGCCGCGAACAGGTCCAGAATCTGGAATAACCCATGCCCCGAGACAGACTTATCAACATCGGCTTCGGCAACTATGTGCTGGCGGGCCGGGTGGTGGGCATCGTGAACCCCGCATCCTCGCCCATGAAGCGGCTGCGCGAGGACGCCAGGGCCGAGGGCCGGCTGATTGACGCCACCCAGGGCCGCAAAACCCGCTCCATTCTGGTGACCGATTCCAACCACGTGATCCTCTCCTCCATTCAGCCGGAGACCATCAGTCAGCGCTTTGCGCAAGAGGAAGAACCCCGATGACCCGCCACGGCATCGCCTTGGTTTTGAGCGCCCCCTCCGGCGCGGGCAAAACCACCCTGATCAAACGCCTGCGGGCGGAGTTTCCCGGTTTTGCCTACTCCGTTTCCTGCACCACCAGAGCGCCCCGCCCTGGCGAAACGGACGGCAAGGACTACTATTTTCTGCCCCGGGAAACCTTTGAGCGCCGCCGCGCTGAAAACTATTTTGCGGAATGGGCCGAAGTGCACGGCAATCTGTACGGCACGCCGCTGGAACCGGTAAAGGAAGCCCTGCGCCGGGGCACGGACCTTATCTTTGACATTGACGTGCAGGGCGCGGCCCAGCTCAAGCTCAGTCTTGCCGAGGCCCTTTTTGTCTTCATCCTCCCGCCCGGCCTGGACGAACTGGAGAGCCGCCTGCGCGGACGGGGGCAGGACGACGAAGCCAGCATCCAACGCCGCCTGGCCAACGCCCGGAGTGAAATGGCCCAGGCCCGCTGGTACGACGCCCTGGTGGTCAACGACGACCTGGACCAGGCCTATGACCGGCTGCGTGCCGCCTACCTGGCGGCCACCCTGGCCCCCGCGCGCAACCCCGGCTTGGTGGAAGCCCTGCTGGCCCGTTGACGCCGCATCCTTTACCGCCTTTGAGGAAGCTATGCCCCTGACCCGCATCCCTCCCCGCCCTGATCTGGTCGTGGCCCTGGACCTGCCGGACAAAGACCGCGCTTTGAGCCTGGCCCGCAGGCTGCGCGGCGTCGCGCCCTGGTGCAAGGTGGGCATGGAGCTTTTTACCCTGGCTGGCCCAGCCCTGCTGGAATCCCTGCGCGGTCTGGGCTTTAACGTCTTTCTGGACCTGAAATTTTACGATATCCCCCACACGGTGGCCCAGGCCGTCAAGGCCGCCGCTGCCGGCGGCGCGGACCTGCTCACCCTGCACTGCCAGGGCGGGGAGCGCATGTGCCGCGCGGCGCGGGAAGCGGCGGCGGGCCTGCCCGGCGGCGGGCCGCTGCTCTTCGGCGTCACGGTGCTCACCAGTTTTGCCCAGGGCGAAATGCCGGGCATTGTCGCCGCACCCCAGGACTTTGCGCTCTCTCTGGCCCGGGGCGCGGCGGCCTGGGGACTGGACGGCGTGGTCTGCTCCGGCCATGAAGTCCCAGAGATCAAAAAAGCCTGCCCCGGCCTGCGCTGCCTCTGCCCCGGCATTCGTCCGGAAGGCGCAGCCGCGGACGATCAGCGCCGGGTCATGACGCCCGCCATGGCCGTGGCCGCCGGGGCGGACTACCTGGTGGCGGGCAGGCCCATCATTGCCGCGCCGGATCCGGCCGAAGCCGCACGGGCCATGGCCGCCGCCATCCGCCACGCGGCCCTGCGCGCCCAGGGCGTTCCCCCTGCGGCGCACAGCCCGGCGTAAGGCCCTGCCGCCAGCCGCGCCGATGTTGTTCCGGCACCGTTAACCGCGCCAGACACTTTGGCAGAAGAGAAAAAGCATGACAGCCCCTACGCCTTCATCCGCTCCCCAGGCCGCCTCCAAGGCTGCCGCCCCCGTCACCAACGGCAAAACGCAGGTGCGCGGCGTGTTTTCGACCCAGGAAGTCCGCAAGGTGGGCACCGGCACCACCACCCGCAAAACCGTGCAGAAAAATTTCTGGTTTGTGGAGCAACAGGGCACGGTCATCCAGTGCCAGCCCCTCAACCCCAATTATGTGCCCAGCGGCCCCAAGCGCACCATCACCATGGATGAGCTGCTTACCAAATTCGCGCCGGAACCGGAGTTCTACCTCAATTCCGTGTTCCCCAAGATGCTGGAATTGCAGCGCAGCGTGGAAAACGGCGACAGCCTCCGCGAAAAGGGCGACACCTTTGCCGCCGAGTTTGAATACGACCACGCCCTTAAAATCGACGAAGAGAACGTGCGGGCCAACTTCGGCATCGGACTCACCTACCTGGAACGCGGCGATACGGAGCGCGCTCAGGATATCTTCAAACGCCTGGTCAAGCTGGACGGCGCATTTGAGCCGGAGCACAAGCACCTGTTCAACGAGTTTGGCATCAGCCTGCGCAAAAACCACATGCTGGAGCAATCCCTGGCCTACTACCGCCGCGCCCTGGAGCTGACCAAGAACGACGAAAACCTCTACATGAACATGGCCCGCGTGCAACTGGAGGCCAAAGACCTGCCCAGCTGCGTTGACAACCTGCTGGAAGCCCTGCGCCTGGCCCCCCGCCACGAACCTTCCCTCAAATTCCTGGCCTGGCTCATCCAGAAGCAGATGGTGCCCGCCGACAAGGTGGACGACGTGCGCACGGCCCTGCAGGCCGCCGCCCAGGCCGCCGCGCCCCAGGCTCCTTCCGGCGCGCCAGCCGCAGCGCCGCCCTCTGCACCGCAAAGCGGCGGGACGCAAGCGTGAAAACCTGGCGACAACGGCAAGCGCCTGAGGGACAGCCCTCTGCGCCGCCCCAGGCCTGGGCCGAAGAACTGGGCATCTCTCTTCCCCTTCTGGAGCTGCTCTGGCGGCGGGGCTTTACCCGCCGGGAAGCTATGGACGCCTTTCTTTCCGCCCGGTTGGGCGCGCTCACTCCGCCCGCCCGCTGGCCGCAGATTCCGGAGGCCGCCGACCTTCTGGCCCGCGAACTCATGGCGGGCAAACCTCTGGCCGTCTGGGGCGATTACGACGTGGACGGCATTACGGCCACGGCCCTGGTGCTGGACGTGCTGGAAAGCCACGGCCTGGACGTCCGCTGGCACATCCCGGACCGCCGCAGCGAAGGCTACGGGCTCAACCTGCCCCAGGTGGAGGCCCTGGCCGCCCAGGGCTGCCGCCTGCTGCTCACGGTAGATTGCGGCATTGCCGATGTGGCCGCCGTGGCCCGCGCCCGCGAGCTGGGCCTGACCGTGGTGGTTTCGGACCACCACCTGCCCGGCCCGGAGCTGCCCCCGGCCCAGGCCCTCTGCAATCCCCGCCTCTGCCCGGAGGCGGAGCTGCCCTACCCCCACCTGGCGGGCGTGGGCGTGGCTTTTTACCTTATGGGGGCGCTCAACGCCGCCCTGGCCCCGCACACGGGCCGCCGCCACCGCATGGACAACGTGCTGGATCTGGTGGCCCTGGGCACGTTGGCAGACGTTATGCCCCTTACGGGCGAAAACCGCATTCTGGTGCGCGGCGGGCTCACCTACATGGCCGCGGCCGCCCGGCCGGGCCTGGCGGCCCTTAAGGCCGTGAGCAAACTGGACCCGGCCGCCGCCCTGAGCAGCGGGCAGGCCGTCTTTCGCCTGGCCCCGCGCATCAACGCCGCCGGCCGCATGGGCCAGGGGGCGCTGGCCCTGCGCCTGCTGCGGGAAAAGGACCACGCCAAAGCCGCCGCCCTGGCCCAAGAGCTGGACGCCCTCAACACCAGCCGCCGCCAGGAGGAAGAACGCATCCACACCGCGGCCCGCGCCCAGGCCCTGGACCTGCTGGACCGCGAGCCCCGCGCCGGTCTGGTGCTCTACGGCAAGGACTGGCACCCCGGCGTGGTGGGCATTGTGGCCTCGCGCATGGTGGAGGAATTTTACCGCCCCACCGTCATCCTCTGCGACGACGGCGGCTGCGTCAAAGGTTCCGGCCGCTCGGTGCGGGAATTTGACCTCCACGCGGGCCTGGCCCGCACGGCCTCCTGCCTGCTGGGCTTCGGCGGGCACCGCCTGGCCGCGGGCGTGCGCCTTACGCCAGGCAACGTGGCGACCTTCCGCGCGGCGTTTGAAGCCGTCTGCGCGGACATCCTGGGCACAACGCCCCTTACCCCCAGCCTGACCCTCGAAGGCGAGCTGGGCTTTGACCAGGCAAGCAACCGCGACTTTCTCAAGGAGCTGGAGCTGCTGCGCCCCTTTGGGCCCGGCAATGCCGAGCCCGTCTTTGCCTCCCCCCCCCTGCTGGTGCGCGACCGCGCGCCCCTGGGCCACAGCCGGGAACATGTGCGCCTGCGCCTCCAGGATGAAACCAGCGGCATCACCCTCAGCGCCAAAGGCTGGGGCCTGGGCAAAAATATGCCCGCCTCCCTCACCGGCCGCCGCATCCGCGTGGCCTATACGCCCAGACTGGATACCTACAACGGCGTGGCCTCCGTAGACGTGGGCATCAAGGACTGGCAACCCGCGTAACAAGTATTTTTGCGAGGGAGGACGCTTTGTTCAAAAAGCGCCCTCCCTCATCCCCCCACCCCGCAAAAACTTTCATCCTTCTCAGCCGGCACGCCAGGCCTATCCTGTGCATAGGCCGCACCCGCCAATGAAAAACGGCGCAGTCGGAAAATCCTGGCCGCGCCGTTGCTGTTGCCCCGGACATGCTTTCGCGGCCTAAGGCGTTTCAAAGTCGAAATGCCCTACCCCTGCTTCATCTGCTCGATAAGGCCGCGCAGCACCTGGGCCTGGCGGGCCAGGTCGGCCACGGAGCCGGCGGCGTGGTGCATGGCTTCGGAAGTTTCAGCGGAGATGCGGTTCACGTCCTCTATGGAGTGGTTGATTTCCTCGCTGGCGGCGGACTGTTCTTCGGCCGCGGCGGCGATGGACTGCACCTGCTGGGCCGTGGCGTCCACCAGGGAGACAATCTCGTGCAGAGCTGCGCCGGATTTGCCGGCCAGCTCGGTGGTGCCGACCACCACTTCCACCACATGCTCCACATTATCCACGTTTTTGCGCGTGCCGGACTGGATTTCGTGAATGGCGTCGCCCACCTGCTTGGTGGCGGTCATGGTTTTTTCCGCCAGTTTGCGCACCTCATCGGCCACCACGGCAAAGCCGCGCCCGGCTTCGCCCGCGCGGGCGGCTTCAATGGCCGCGTTGAGGGCCAGGAGGTTGGTCTGGTCTGCAATGTCGGAGATAACGCCCAGGATCTGCCCGATGCCTTCGGCCTGCTGGCCCAGCACGGTCATTTCGTCCTTAAGGCCCAGGGCCTGTTCGCGCAGGTGGCCGATGCCGTCCACCACCTGGGCCACCACGCCCGCGCCGTCCGCAGCCTTGGTTTTGGCTGTCTTGGCCGAATCCGCCGCTTCGGCGGCGTTGCGGGCCACTTCCATGACTGTGGCGTTCATTTCTTCCATGGCCGTGGCGGTTTCGCTGGCCCGGGCGCTTTGGCGCTCGGCCCCGCGGCTGGACTGCTCCACCTGGGCGGAGAGCTGCTCAGAGGCTGTAGTCACCGTGCCCACCACGCCTTCCAACTGGTCCGCGGCCTGAAGCATGCCCTCGGCCTTGGCCCGTTCGGCTGCGGCGCGGGCGGCTTCGGCCTCGGCTGTGGCCTGGGCGGCGCGTTCCGATTCCTCCTGCGCCTTGCGGGTATTTTCGTCCGCCTCGGCAATCTTGGCTTTGAGGTTAGCCACCATGGCGCGCAGGGCGTCGGCCAGTTTGCCTATTTCGTTCTTCAGGCGCAGGTCCAGGCTGGCGTTGAGGTCGCCGCCGGCCACCACGCCGGCATAGGCTTCCAGCTTGCGCAAGGGGCGGATAGCCACCTTTTCCAAGGTCAGCAGACAGACCACCAGCAAGAGCACCACTGCGGTTATACCCAGACCCAGCATGACGTTGCGCTGCTGCTGGGCCGGAGCCTGGATTTCGTCCAGATCCATAGTGAGGGCGACCTTCCAGTTCCAGTCAGGGACTGTGGCCCAGGCCAGCATCCGCGACACGCCGTTGCGCACATAGGGCACGCCCTGGCCGGAAGACGCGGCCAGCATTTCACGCACGCCGGGGTTGGCGCTGTGGTCCTGGAGCACCAGGCTGCTGTCTGGATGGGCCACAAACGGCCCCCCTGGGGCAATGATGAAGGGAAAGCCCGTCTGCCCTATTTTGAGGGTCTTGATATATTTTTCTTCCAGACTGTCAATGGCGTAGGACATGCCCACCCCGCCCGCTATCTTGCCGGCCTCGTCCAGCACCGGGGCCGTCACGCTGACGATAATCTTGCCCGTGGCGGAGCTTTTGGTGGGAGTACCGCTGAAGCCGGGCTTACCGGTCAAAGCCGCCCGCACATATTCCCGGCCGGTCAGATCGCTGAGCTGCGCAGAACTCTTGCCTTGAATGCAGAGAGCGCGCATCCGGCCCGCGGCGTCAAAGACGTACAGGGAATTGACGGCAGGCGAAGACTGCGACATGGCTGAAAGGAATTGGTGCACCCCTTCAAGCCCATCGCCTGTTTCCAGATAATGCTTGACCTTGTACGCCTTGGACATGCCGTTGACCAGCATGGACAACTGCTCGCCGAAGTCGCCCAAGGATTTGGCAATGGTCTCTGCCATCAGCCCCATCTCGCGTGTGCGGGCCTCCATAGTGGCATTGTAGGACAATCTGGCCACCACCCCCACAAGGGAAGACTGCACAACAATGATGACCATGCCAATCAGCAACAGTAGGACCACTCGAATACTGCGGAACATGTCTGTAACTCCTCATAAAAAAGCCATTTACACGCTCCAAACACGCCGGCCATGCGGGCTGCCACCACACCAAAGCAGGTTTCCCCGCAACGCCGTGCCCCGTTTTGCCGACCACACCCACCAACCTCAGACGCCATAGGGCGTTTCAACTTTGAAATGCCCTGGCGGCTGCGTGAGCAGACGCCCGCTGTGGAGGCGTAAGCGCAATTTATTTGCGCTGTTAAGCGCCGAAACAAGCGTGCCTTAAACTTTGAGAATGCCTGCTCTCAAAGTTAATCTGCTCCAGATCAGCCGACGCCACTCCGCGCCGGTCTCGCGCAAAAGATATTGCCGCTGCCGTCGTCGCTGCACGGCCGGACATTCCCCTTATCGGGAAATATTACTTTTCCTTTAGCTCAGCCGCACATTTTATCCATAAAAGGTCAAAAGAAAATCATCTGTCGCATGCAGAACGGCAATTCCACCGCTGGAAAACACTGCGATGTAGAAAAAATACATAAAAATTTTACCATATACAGTAAAACTGCATTCACCACGATGAAATATCGTACACGCTGCCTTCCGCAAAAAAGAACGCCCTGGATTGTCCAGGGCGTTCACAAGCTGCGGTCCGCGCACTGCAGGCGCGGGCATGGGCGCTTCAGGCCGGCGCAAACCGGATCAGGCCGCCGCGGCCTTGCTCAGGGCCTCGGCCAGCCTTTGCTGGATATATTCCCGCATGCGGGCGTCGTCCTCATCCAGGTTAAAACAGTGCGCATCCTCGCCCAAAAGGCCGCCGGGGACAAAATCGCCCTTCTCTTCAGGATCCGCAACCATGTCGTCGTAGAAGCACACGGAAAGCCAGCGATTTTCCGGTTCGTCGTCCACCACGTCCACCAGCACAAAGAGTTTGCGGTCGCGCTGCGCCGCATGAACCGCCCGCAAGGAATAACTGATGCCGGGACGGGCCTTGAACTCCAGGCTCACGCCGGGCTGAGCGGCCAGATAGTCTTTATACGCCGCAAAAGCCGTTTTGACGTTGCTGGGGTCCGCCTTCCACCCTTCCAGAAAATCCTGCACGGCGGCGTTGCAACTGCTGTTCATAAACGCTCCCATGGCAAAAAAATACGGCACAAAACCGTGCCTGCAAGGAGGGCCGGGCCTGTTCAGCGGCCCCACTGCCAAGGGGGGGTGCCGATGTTAAGGCCCCAGATGCCGCGCCGCTCCAGCACGGCCTGATGTTCCTGGATGTACCAGCGACGGCAGAAAACAGCCCTGCAACGCTGGCGATCCACCCAGGCCAGGCCCTCCATGACCAGTTGATAATTGACCGAGGTTCCCCCCACCTGCACGATGGCCACCAGAGGGCCGTCCTCGCTTTCGCCCACCGGATCGACACTCACCTTAGTGCCCACGGGCATGAGCGCGGCCAGACGGGCGCGCGCCTCCGGCCCCAAAGGCTGCTGCAGGGTGGGGGCCTCTATGCCGTAAAAACGCAGCACGGCATCGGGCTGCGTGCCTTCCGGCGCATAGGCTATGGTGACGGTATTGCCGTCCTCCACATGCAGCACATAGCCTTCCCGCGCTTTGGCCGCAGCGTTGGAAGCGGCCAGCAGGCCCAGCAGCAGCACGGCGCAGAATTTCCCTCTGGACATGGCGGTTCCCCCGGTACCGCAAGAATGCCCGCGCCGCCAAACCTTTGTCAAGGCGGCGGCGCGGGCGTTGAGGGCAGGGGATTGGCAGACGGGGCGCTACAGCACGCTCTTGCCTATCTGGTAGGCGGCCACCGCCACGACATAGGCCAGTGCCGTATTGAACAGGATGCTGAAGGCCAGCCAGCCCCAGCTGCCTGCCTCCTGCTTGATGACCACCAGGGCCACAAAGCAGGGGGAGTACATGAGCACAAAGAGCATCAGGGCCAGAGCCGAAGCCGGGGACCAGTTGTCGTCGGCCTTAAGGCGGTCGGCCAAGGGCGCGGCGTCCTCAGGATCCTGCTCGCCCAGGGCGTAAGCCGTGCCGAGGGTGGCCACAATGGATTCCTTGGCGGCCACGCCGGCCAGCAGGGCGATGTCCGTGCGCCAGTCAAAGCCCGCGGGGCGGGTAAAGGGTTCCACGGCCTTGCCCAGACGCCCGGCCACGGAGTAAGAGAGCTCCTCTTCCGAAAGCGTGTTCTTTGCCTCGCCCAGCTGGTCTTCCAGGGCGGCGCGGCCTTCCGCGCCTTCGGGCAGGGCGGAGATCTGCTCTTCAATCTGGGCGATCTGCTGTTCAAAGGGAGCGGCCTTGTCCTCAGGCAGGCTGGGGAAGGTCATGCCGGCCCAGATGATCACCGCCACGGCCACCAGGATGGTGCCGGCCTTTTTAATGTACATCCAGGCGCGCTCCCAGCAGTGCAGCAAAAGGCCGAAAGGCGTGGGCATGCGGTAAGGGGGCAGCTCCATCACAAAGGGCGTGGCCTCGCCCTTGACGATGGTGGAGCGCAGGAAGCGCGCCACCAGAAGGGCGATAACCCAGCCGGAAAGGGTGAGCAGGAACATGACCGTGGCCGCGTTGTCCGGGAAGAAGGCCCCGGCCAGCAGCAGAAAGACCGGCAGTTTGGCGCCGCAGGCCATGTACGGCAGGGTCAGCAGAGTGGCGAGCTTTTCCTTGGGGCTGCGCAGAGTGCGGGTGGCCATGGCCCCAGGGATGGCGCAGCCGCCGGCAATGCCGCCGGCAATGATGTAGGGCATGACCGAGGCCCCGTGCAGGCCGAAGAAGCGGAAAATGCGGTCCATCATGTAGGCCACGCGGGCCATGTAGCCGCTGTCTTCCATAAAGGAAATAAGCACAAACATGATCAGGATGAGCGGCACAAAGCTGAGCACGCCGCCCACGCCGGCGATGATGCCGTCCACAATAAGCGATTGGGCCAGGCCCTCAGGCAGGACTGCGGTGATGGCATCGCCCAGCCAGGTGAAGCCGTCCTCCACCCAGCCCTGGGGATACGCGCCCAGTTCAAACGTAACCTGAAACATGAGGTAGAGCACGCCGATCATGATCAGCGGCCCGAAAAAGGCGTTGGTCAGCACCTTGTCCAGCTTGTCCGAGAGGGCCAGCCGATCCTTGCCCGCGTCCTGCCGCACGATGCCGTCGCGCAGCAAGCTGCGGATATAGCCGAAGCGGTAGTCGGTGATGATGGATTCCAGGCTGGTGTTGAGCGTATCGCGCACATGGGCCGCGGTTTTGTTGCAGAGGTCCTGGAGATCCGTGGTGGTGCGCGCATCGGCGGCGCGCGCCTCGTGCCAGATTTCGCTGTCGCCTTCCAGCATTTTGAGGGCCACCCAGCTGGGCGCATAGCGGTCCGTCAGAAGCCGGCTTGCTGCGATGCGCTTTTCCATGTCCGCAATAACAGGGTCAAGGTCGCTGCCGTAGGAAAAGCGCAGGGGTTCGCGTTTGCCTTCGCGGGCCAGGGCAATGGCGGTCTTCATGGCCGCCTTGAGCCCCTCGCCGCTGCGGGCCACCATGGGCAGCACGGGGATGCCCAGCAGGCGGCTCAGGTGCTCCATATCAATATGGATGCCCGCGGCGCGGGCCTCGTCCATCATGTTGCAGCAGAGCACCAGGGGGGCGCCCATTTCCAGCATCTGGATGGTGAGGAGCATGTTGCGCTCCAGAGCGGAGGCGTCCACCACGTCGATAACCGCCTGCACATGGCCGGCGCTCAGTTCCCGCCGGGCCACCAGCTCTTCCTGCGAATAGGCGGTCAGGGAATAGGTGCCGGGCAGGTCCACCACGGTGACGGGCGTGCCGTCCACAACAATGTGCCCTTCCTTCCTGTCCACAGTGACGCCGGGGTAGTTCCCCACATGCTGGCGCGCGCCGGTGTAGCCGTTAAACACCGTGGTTTTGCCGGAGTTGGGATTGCCCGCCAGGGCAACGCGCACCGCAACGGCCTTCTTGCCGGGCCCATCTTCAAGGTTTTCAAACTGACGAACAGCACTCATGCACGCACCTCCCGCGCACGCCCGGGGCCCTGCGGCCGCCGGCTTGCCCCAAGATTCAGATTTCGTCCCCGGCCGTGGCCGGTTCGCGTCAAGGGCCGCGCCCAAAGCGCAGCCTGCCCCACGCGCCGTATCCGGACCGCGAGGACTACCCCAAAAAATTGCCTTGAGAATTGAAATTCAATTCCGAAGCACTTGTGGTGTAGACGCCCTTGCGCTGAAAGTCAAGGGTGCAGCAGAAAAAAAGATGCCGCACGGCGGAGGGCGCGGCGTGTGCGGTCGTGCAGCCGCAGGGGGCATATGGCAAGGCGACGGCGCGGCGGCCCCGTCTTGCAGGGGAAGCGATGCCGCGCCGCGGTACGGGGGCGCTTCCGCCGCCGCCAGCTCGCGGCCGGAGCCGTATGGGCGGGCGGGTGCCCAGCGACCGGGACGCCCCTGGTTCAGAAAACACGTCAGGCCGCAACGGCCCCGCCCCAGGTCTGGCGGTCAGGCCAGCACGGCGCGGGCCTCGGCCACGCGGGCCTCTTCCTCGCGGCCCAGGGCGCGTAGGGCGCGGGCCAGGGTCTGCCACGCCTCGGGCCGGTCCTGCAGGCCGGCGCTTTTGCGGGCCAGCATCTCGGCAATGGCGGGGTCTTCCCCCCCATCCAGGTAAATCCTGGCCAACAGCAGCATGGCAGCGGCGTCCTGCGGGTTGCGCACCAGGGCCTCGTGCAGCAGCTCGCGGGCCTCGCCTCCCCGGCGCTGGCGCACGGCCACTCGCGCAAGACAGCGCCGGGCCACGCTGGGCCCTTCGGGATGCGCGTCCTCAATGGCGGCCGCCTGTTCGTAGTGCCGCCTGGCCTCGGCCCGGCGGCCGCCCTGCTCACAGAGCTGCCCCAGACGGATATGGGCAAAAAGATGCTCCGGCGCGATCTTGACGCACTGGCGGAAGTAGCGGGCCGCAGCCCGGCGTTCGCCCAGGCTCTGGCAGACAGTGCCCAGGTTGTAGTAGACCTGCTCCGCCGCGGCCGGTTCCGGCTTATGGCGCAGGGCCTCCAGAAAATGCCGCCGCGCCTCGTGCTGACGGCCCAGGGCGGCCATGCACACGCCAAGAGAATTCCAGGCCATGACGTTGCCCGCATCCGCCAGCAAGGCCAGCTTGTATTCCTCCACCGCGCCGAACACGTCGCCCAGGCTGTAACGCCTGTCAGCGCTGATGTTCAGGGCCAGGGAGTTACAAACCCCGGCGCGCGGTTCCGGCAGCAGCAGCGCGTATTCCAAGGCCTTGAGGGCACAGTCGGGCATTTCCGCCTTGCGGAAGCGGAGAAAAGGATAACCCGCCAGGCCCGCGGCTGCGGCCAGACCGCACTTCTGCAGCGCCGCGCACAGCGCCTGATACGCGGGCAGCAGCGCGGCTGCCGGCTGGCCGGGATGAAAAAAGATCAGGCTGTTGCTGCCGTAAAGGCCCGCCAGGGGAGCCTCCGCCGCCGAGATCCCCGCCATTGGGGCACGCCAGAGCTCCAGAGCTCTGGCCAGGGGGTCCGCGCCACGCCTTCCCCCTTGCACAGGGCCATTCCCTTCGCCGTTGCGCGCCGTTTCCAGGCGCAGCAAAGCCAGGGTAAAGACGGCGCAGGGCTCCGCCGCCCCGGCGAAGCGGCGCAAAAAATCCCCATGCCCGCACAAATCGCCGGGCAGCGCTCCGGCGGCCGGGGCCGCGTGCGCGACGACGGATGCGGACGCGGCCTGCGCCGCCGCTGCGGGTTCCCTGGCCGCGCGCTCCTGCCGCCCGCCGTCCGCAGGCGTTGTTTCCGCCTGCGTCAGGGGAACGCCCCCCTCCTCCAGATCCGGGCTCAGGCCGGGCCCGGCCCCCAGCAGGGTCAGCCCGTCGCCGGGCGCGGGCTGGTTGGTGGCGTCGGCCAGGTGCACGATCTCGCCCACTGCATCCGTATCCCGCGCGCGCAGCAGCACTATCTCGCCCTTATTGCGCGGCTCGCCCCCCGGCGTTCGGTCCCAGAGGGCAAAGCGCATGCCTTCCCTGGCCTTGGCCTGACGCCCCAGGCTCACCCGCACCCGCCCCAGGGGCAGATTTTCCAGCACCAGCCCGCCTTCCTGCAGGATGCGGGCAAAGGGCATGACGCAGCAGGCCTTGCCCGGCGCGGCGCACACGGCCTGTCCAGCCACATCGGCGGCCAGCCTGGCGCGGTCCATGCAGCGGCGGGCCTGCTCGCTCATGGGCATCTTCATTTCCGGCCCCTGCATATCCTGCGGATAAAGGGCATGCCCGGCACAGAGCTCCAGCGGCGCGCGCTTGCGGGTCAGGGGCAGGCGCGTCTCCACGGCCCGCATGCGCTCCAGCGCGGCCACAGCCAGCTTATGGCACGCGCCGCGGCCGCTGGCCGCCAGCAAAAAAGCAAATTCATAGCGTCCCACCCGGGCCGTCAGCACGTCCGAAGGCAGATCCGCGCGGCAGGCCGCCGCCAGTGCCCGCAGCAGATCCTGAACAAAGCCGTGCCCCGCCAGCCGCAAGAGCTCCGGGCCGTTCTGCAGCCGCACCAGCACAAGCCCCATGCACAGGCGGTGCAGGGGGGCCTCGTGTCCGCCGGCCATAGCCGGGTCTTCCAGATGAGCGCGCACGCGCGCCGCGGCCTCTTCCATACGGGAAAACAACACGTCTTCCGTGGCCAGGCCGGTAAGCGCGTCCGTGCGGGAGGCCCGCACCCAGGCCAGATTATCCAGACACAAAGCCGTCACGGCCGGCAGCACGGGCAACAGGGCCCGCGCCGCGCGCGCCCGCACGCCGTGCAGCATGAGCACGCCCAGCGCCCGCCCCTCCCGCTGCAGCGGGAGCAGGAGCCGACGCTCCCGCGAAAGGAGCTGCGGCTCCGTGGGGGCATGCTCCGTGGGAAAATACAGCGCGTGCCCGCTGAAGGAGAAAAACGCCTCCAGCTGCCCGCAGAGCAGCCCTTCCATTTCGATGATGTCTTCACGCTCCAGCCGGGGAGGGGATAACAATGGCTTCATCCTGAAAGTGTAGGGCGGCGGCGGCGAATTGTCTAGAAAAATTCAGGAGACCCGCAGCCTCCGCCCTTGCCCGGTGCCTGGTTCCGGGCTAGACTGAAATCCGCTCTATCTTTCAGACCGGCGCTTCCGCCAAAGGATCTTTTATGGCCGTTGCAACCTTTCCCCTGGGCCCGCTGGAAACCAACAGCTACCTGCTGCACACCGCCGCGCAGGCCGTGGCCGTGGACGTGGGGGGCGACCCCGCGCCCATGCTGGACTACCTGCGGGAGCACAAGCTCGCCCTGGCGGCCATCTGCATCACGCACCGGCACTTCGACCATCTGTACGGCGTGGCCGACCTGGCAAAGGCCACGGACGCGCCCGTCTATGTGCCCCAGGGCGACGACGCCCTGGCCCAGACCGAATCCAGCCAGGGCGGGCTCTGGGGCTTCCCCCCGGTGCCGCCCTTCGTCAGCCAGCCCATGCCCGAAGGAACCGCCGCCTTCGGCGGCATGGACTGCCAGATACTGAACACGCCAGGCCACACGCCGGGCGGGGTTTCCCTGTACTTTCCGACGGAAGGCGTGGTCTTTACGGGCGACGCGCTCTTTTACCGCTCCATCGGTCGCACGGATTTCCCCGGCGGGGACCACGAAACCCTGCTCCATTCCGTGCGCGACGTGCTCTTCAAGCTGCCCGACGCCACGCGCGTCTTCCCCGGTCACGGCCCGGCCACCAGCATCGGCGACGAAAAACTGAATAACCCCTTCTGCGGCGAATTCCCCTCATGAACCGGCCGCTGGTCCTGCTCTGCAGCCCCCACCCCAACGGGGTTTCGGATACGGTAGCGGCCCTGTTCGCCCAGGGCATGGCCGACGCGGGGCAACAGCTGCGCCTCCTGCCTTTGCGGGATTACGCCTTCGCCCCCTGCACCAACTGCGGGGGCTGCGCGGCCCCACCCCACCGCTGCACGCTGGATACGGCCAACGACAAGGCGGCGCAGATCCTGCAGCTCATTCTGGACGCCCCCCTGGTGCTCCTTTCCTCCCCCATCTACTTTTATTCTCTGCCCGCGCACTTCAAGGCGCTTATCGACCGCTCCCAGCGCTTCTGGGCCGGGCAGGCTCACGATGCCGGGCACGCCGCCGCACAGCTCAAGCCGGTGCTGGCGGCCCTCTGCGCCGGACGCTCTCGCGGCAACAAGCTCTTTGCCGGGGCCCTGCTCACGCTGAAATACTTTCTGGCCCCGCTCCATGCGGGCATCCGCGAAACCCGCCTCCTGCGCGGGCTGGAAACCACGCAGGATCTGCTGGAGCGCCCGGCGGTCTGCGGCGCGCTGCGCTCCTGGGGGCACGACTGGGGCAGCCGCCTGGCCGCGCTGCCGCACGAAGCCCCCCACGGTCAGGCCGCACCGGACCTGTTCGCGCCACACCTGCCCGAACTGGATCCGTCCGCACCGGATCTGCCTCCCCAGGACCGGTGAACGGCCTTCCGCCTTTCCCGGCCCTGCCCGGCCCCGCCGCCTGGCCGCGCCTGCTGGGCCTGCTGGGCCTGCGCCAAAGGCGCTGCCTCCACTGCCTTGCCCCCTTCGTCCCTGCCCCCAACGCTGCGGGACACAACCCGGAAGCCCTGCTCTGCCCGGCCTGCCGCCCTTTGCTGGGCCCCTATGCCGGACCGCGCTGCCCCGCCTGCGGCCTGCCCCCGCCGGACTTTGCCCAGCGCACGGACCTAGGCGGCCTGTGCGGCCGTTGCCTTACGGAACCGCCCCCCTGGAGCGGCCTGGCATTTTATGGCCTGTACACGGGGGAGCTGCGGCATCTGCTGCTGCGCCTCAAATTTGACGGGCATCTCTATCTGGCGCCCTTGCTGGCCGGTCTGCTGCTGCGCGCTGCCCGGCATTTGCCGCGCCCGGACGCCCTGCTGGCCGTGCCGCAACACCCCGCCCACCTGCGCCGCCGCGGCTACAACCAGGCCCACGAGCTGGCCAGGGCCCTGGCCGCAAGCGCGGGCCTGCCCCTGCGCCCCGTCCTGCTGCGCCGCACAGCGCCGGGCCCGGCCCAATCCACCCTTACGGCGGCGCAACGCCGGGCCAACGTTCGCCACAGCTTTGCCGCCGCTGCGGAGGCGCAGGGGTTGCGCCTCTGGCTTCTGGACGACGTCATGACCACGGGCAGCACCCTGGCCGCGGCCGTCACCGCCCTGCGGGCCGCCGGGGCTGCGGCGGTGGACGTGCTGGCCGTGGCTCGCACGCCGCTGGACGAACACAGCACATGACAATGCCGGGCGCTTTCGCTATACTGGGGAGCGCGATTGTGTAGAATTGTTATAGAGTTGGCGCAGGGTACGCCCGTGCCTCCGGGCCGGCGGCAGAAAACCGCGCCGACACGATGCAGACCCTGGCGAGGGATCCCCCTTCGCCGCTGCCTGTCCTTGTTATGGACAGGCCCAGTGAGGACCACCATGCCGCACACCATTTTAGGTTTTTCCGCCCCGCGCCGCGCGCGGTCCGGTTGCCGCCGCGCGCCGCACGCCCTTGCGCGCCCGGCCCTGTTCTGTCTGCTGCTGACAGGGCTGTTCCTGACCGCCGCCCCCACGGCCCAGGCGCAGGTGACCCTGCTGGTGCCGAGCGCCCCCAGCGTGGAAGCTCCGCCGGAGCGGGCCGCAAAAGTCGAGGCCAGGCCCGAAACGGCGAAAAACGCCCCCAAGGCCGAAGCAAAGCCCGACGCCAGGGCCCGCGAGGACAAAAAAAATAAGGAGCAGAAGCCCGACGGTCCGGCCGAGGCCCTGCCCGCCGCCGCAGGCGCGGCGGCCCCTGCGGCGGCCAACGCCACCCTGCCCGCTTCCGCGGAAGCGCCTGCGGCTGCGCCGGCTGCGGAAGCGCCCCAGCCCGACATTGATGCGGAAGTGGACGTGCTTATCACCATGCTGCGGCCCTTCCAGTACGAGGGGCTGGTCATGGACATGCCCCAGCTTTTCGCCGTGCTGCGCTACGACAACGCCACGCCCCTCAAGGAAGGACATTTGCAGCCCGAACGCCGCGACCTGCTGGGCGATGTAGAGGAAATCCGCTACCTGGACCAGAAGGCCTGGGGGGCCAACGTGGCGCTGAACAAACCCGGCCTCTATCAGTTCATCATTGAGGCCCGGCCCTGGTGGGACGCCGCCCGCCAGCGGTTTGTCCAGCACTATGTGAAGACCATTCTGCCCGTGTACGGCGTAGAGCGCGGCTGGGACGCGCCCGTGGGGCAACGCTTTGAAATTGTGCCCCGCACGCGGCCCTTCGGCCTTATGGCGCCGGTTCTGTTCAGCGGCCAGGCGCGGCTGGAGGGCAAGCCCCTGCCCAACGCTCTGGTGCGCATGCGCCGCATCAATATGGAAAAAACGGCCGTGCCCACCCCCTGGCACGAAGAACTGGTGGCCAGGGCCGACAGCCAGGGCGCTTTCTCTTTTGTGCTGGGCCAGCCCGGCTGGTGGTGCTGCCAGGCCGAAACTGAAGGCGCGCCCCTCAAGGGGCCGGACGGCCAGCCCAGGCCCCTGGATATGGGCGCGCTGCTCTGGCTTTTTGTGGACGCCCCGCCCGCCGCGCCGCGCCAACGCTGAGCCCCTTGTTTGGGTGTACAGCTAACTGCAGCGTTTTACCCGCTTTTTTGCGATAGCGGGTGCGGAGCGTGCTGCCTTGGCCTTTTTTGTCCGGAGCGTGTATATTCAGCCATACATTGCCGGAGAGCCTCGGAGCAGGTTTTCGTCCGCCGTGGCGGCGGGCAGCCCTGAGGGCTTGCGGCAGCGCTTACGGGAACCGTTGCGGCCGGGCTATCAACCGCACAAACGCTCCAAGGAGAACAGCATGAACACCAGCGCGAGAAACGTGTTTCGCGGCAAAATCGTCGCCGTCCATTCCGGTGCCGTCAATGACGAAGTGGAACTGGCCGTGGAAGGCGGCCCGAGCATTGTGGCCTCCATCACCCAGGTGAGCACCAAAAAGCTGGGCCTCAAGCCCGGCGTAGAAGCCATGGCCCTGATCAAGGCCAGCTTCGTGCTGCTGGTGGAAGACGCGGAAAACTATCTGCTTTCCACCCGCAACCAGTTTCCCGGCACCATCGGCAAGGTGACCCCCGGCGCGGTCAACGCCGAAGTGGTGGTGGACCTGCCCGGCGGCACGTCCATTGCCTCCATCGTGACCATGGGCAGCGTGGAAAAAATGGGCCTCAAGCCCGGCAAAAAGATCACCGCCGTCGCCAAGGCCTCCCAGGTCATTCTGGCCGTGCCCAAATAGGATTCAGCCTTTAGAACAGATTCCCTTTGTGAATAGGTATTCTCAAAGGTTACGACACGTTCGTTCCGGCGCTTGCCAGCGCAGCTGCATTGCGCTTACGCCCGCACGGCGCGCGTCTGCCCGCGCAGCCGCCCGGCAGTGCAACGTTACAACGCCGTATATCAGCGGCACCTGCCCGGCAGAGGCTGCCCCCTTTCATGACAAAAACGCCCCAAGGCCGTAAGGCCCGGGGCGTTTTTTGCGTCAGCTGAAAGCCTGCTTATTTGAAGGCCTTCTCAAAATTGGGAACCACCTGCTTTTTGCGGCTCATGACGCCGGGCAGCCAGACGGAATCGCCCGCGGGCTTGACGCCGAAGGCTTTTTCCACCACGGCGGGGTTGTCGGAAACGATGAGCATTTCCGAGCCTTCCTTCATGATGTCCGTGAGCAGCAGGAAGACGCTGTGGCGGCCTTCGCCCTTGACCTTGGCGATCTCGGCCTGCAGGCCGGCCTTGACGGGCTCAAGGATGGAGAGGTCCACCACTTCCAGCTGGCCGATGCCCACTTTGTTGCCGTTCATGTCAAAGTCTTTGTAGTCGCGGAAGACCAGGTCGTGCATGGAGGTGCCGTCCACGGCGCTCTTGACCTTGAACATCTCCATGCCCAGCTTGACCACGTCGTCCACGCCCACAATCTTGGCCAGCTCTTCCACGGCTTTCTTGTCGGCAGGGGTACAGGTGGGGGACTTGAAAATGACGGTATCGGAGAGAATGGCGCAGAGCATGCCGCCGGCGATACTCTTGGGGATTTCCACGCCGTAGAAGTCATACATGTTCTTGAGCACGGTGTTGGAGCAGCCCACGGGCCAGATCCAGGCTTCCAGCGGCGTGGAGGTGGTCACGTCGCCCAGCTTGTGGTGGTCCACAATGCCCAGCACGGTGGCGGAGTCCATGCCCTTGGGGGCCTGGGCCAGGTCGGAATAATCCACCAGATACACTTCCTTGCCGGCCACGTCGGAGACCACCTGGGGCGCCGTCAGGCCGAACTTCTGCAGCACAAAGGCGGTTTCCGGGGAGGGCGCGCCCTGAGCCACCGGGGTGACGTCCAGGCCGCGTTTGCCGTACAGATCGGCGGCGGCAATGGCGGCAATGATGCTGTCGGTATCGGGATTCATGTGACCAAGAACTAATGCGGACATGGCAGTCTCTCCTTCCGTTGGTTCGGGTATGGGCGGTACCGTGGCACCGCTTTGTTCTCTTTAGCACAAAGTCAGGTCCATGCCAAGACCTTTTGCCGAAAATTCCCGGCTAAAACGCAGCAAAATTACAATAACATATTATAATATTTATATGTTAGACTGCGATTTACCCTTCTCGTGATTTTTTTATTTTTTCCCGGCCCTGGGGTGAGCCGCGTCATAGGTCTCCACCAGCCGTTCCAGGCTGACCTGCGTATAGCGCTGGGTGGTGGTCAGCCGTTTGTGGCCCAGAAGCTCCTGCACGCTGCGCAGGTCCGCCCCCGCCGCCAGCAGGTGGGTGGCGAAAGAGTGGCGCAGGCTGTGCGGTGAAACCGTCACCGCCAGCCCCGCCCGCCGACAGAGCCGCGCTATGATGCGCGCGGCCTCCCGCCGCTGCAGCCGGGCCCCGCGCGCGCCCACAAAAAGGGCCGTTTCTTCCGGCAAGGCCAGCAGGGGCCGCTCGCACAGCCAGGCCTGCAGGCGCTCGCAGGAGGCGTCCGAAAGCGGCGCAAGGCGCTCCCGCGAGCCCTTGCCCATAACCCGCAGCACCTGCGATGCAAGCTGCACGTCGTCCTGGTCCAGGCCCAGGGCCTCGGAAATGCGCAGGCCAGATCCGTAGAGCAGCTCGGCCAGGGCCAGATCGCGGCAGAGCAGGCGCTCCGCCTCGGCCGTAGCCGGCTGCCGCGCGCCGGGCGCGTCCAGCAAGGCGAAGGTCTCGTCCACATTGAGGGCGCGAGGCTGGCGTTTTTCCTGCCGGGGATTGCGCACCTGGGCGGCCACGTTCTCCCCCACCCGGCCGTTGCGCAGCTGAAGCCGAAAAAAAGAACGCGCCGCCGCCAGCTTGCGCGCCATGGAGCTTTTAGCCTCCCCCTGGTGGAACAGCCAGGCCAGAAAGGCCTGCACATGCCGTTTGGTCACGGTTTCTGGACGGCCCAGGTCCACCCCCTGGCCGCGCAAAAAATCCCGCAGCTGGGCCAGATCCGCGCCGTAGGCCCGTCGGGTGGCCTCCGCCGCCCCGCGCTGCACAACCATCCAGGCCAGGAAGGCGTCGATAAGCCTTGCTGCCGCGTCCGACCCGTCCCGTCCGGCCGGCTTGTCCAGCCCTTCTGGAGGAAAGTCGGCCGGGCGCGCCGCTGCGGCCTGTGTTCCTGCCGCGTCCGCCGCAAACCGCTCGCCATCCGCTCCTGACGCCCGCCGTTCTTGCCGCTTCATGCCTGCACCTCATAACGCGCCCCTGGCAGCCGCCGCACCTTGCCCTGCATCTCCAGCCCCACCAGAAGGCCGCTCAGGGCCGCCGGGGCCAGGCCCAAAGCCAGGCCCAAAGCGTCCACCTGCAAGGGACCGCGCTCCCGCAAATGCGCCAGCAGCCGCGCGCCCTGCGCCTCCGGGGCCAGCAGCGCCGCCACCGGGGGCGCGGGGGGCGTCGGCTCCACGGCAGAAGGGGCCGGGGCGGCCCCCACCGCTCTGCCCGCATCCCCGGCGGGCGCAGCCGCAGCCACGGTCTGGGGGGCTGCCCCATCCGCCGCCGCAAAACCGTCTGCCGCGGCCGCCTTTTCAGCTTCGGGCAGAGTATCGGGACTAATGCCGTAGGGCAGCAGCCGCGCCGCCAGATCGCGCAGCACGTCCTCGGCGTTGAATACGGGCCGCGCCCCCTGGCGCACCAGATCCTGGCTGCCCAGGCAGTGCGCGTCCAGGGCCGGACCGGGCACAGCGTAGACTTCCCGGTTCTGCTCCAGCGCCAGCCGGGCCGTGACCAGGCTGCCGGAGCGGCTGGCGGCCTCCGCCACCAGCACACCCAGCGCCAGACCGCTGATAATGCGGTTGCGCACGGGGAAGTTGGCCGCCATAGGCGGCGTGCCGGGCGGGAATTCCGAAACCAGCAGGCCCTCGCGCTCCATAGCCGCGAACACGGGGGCGTTGGCGGCGGGGTAACGCACGTCAATGCCCGTGCCCAGCACGCCGATGCTGCGGCCTACCTGGCCCAGTGCCGCCTCATGGGCCACGCGGTCAATGCCCTGGGCCATGCCTGAAACAATAGTCAGCCCGCAGGCGGCGAGGCAGCGCGCCATATAGGCCGCCGCGGCCTTGCCTTGGGCCGTGGCCCGGCGCGAGCCCACCACGGCAAAGACGGGCGCGCGCAACAGGCTGCCGTCGCCCCGGCAGTAGAGCACGGCGGGCGCGTCGGGAATCTCCCGCAATAACGGGGGATAGCCCGGATCAGACCAGAGCAGGATGCGCGCCTCCAGGCCGCGGGCGCTGTCCCATTCCCTTCTGGCCGCCGCGCGCCAGGATTCGGCCGCAAATTCCCGGGATGCCGAGAGCAGGCCGGCATCCCCCCAGCGCTGCCGGGCCTCCACCGCGCCGTAGGCGCTGCCGTACAGCCGCAGCAGTTTTGCCAGCGTACGCGCGCCTATGCCCTTGCAGTGGCGCAGGGCCAGAGTAGCCCAGAATTCTCTGCGCTGATCCGCATCCATCGCCCGCCACGGGCGTCCCGCACTTTCCGTCGCGTCCATGCCGGGCCCCTCAGCGGGCCAGCCCCCGCGCCCGCACCAGGCCTGCCGCCTCGGAGTGCGGGAAGCGCCGCAGCACTTCCCCATAGGCCTGGGCCGCGCCCTGGCGGTCGCCCAGACGGCTCAGGCTCATGCCGGCCTTGAGCAGGGCGTCGGCGGTTTTGTGGTGCCGGGGCCAGCCCGATTCCACCTTCCGGAACTGGTCCAGGGCCTCGCCATAGCGGCCCTGGGCGTACAGCCCTTCGCCGATCCAGTAGGTGGCGTTGGGGGCATAGCGCCCCTGCGGATAGCTTTGCAAAAAAGCCTGAAACTGCCCGATGCTCTGCGCGCTTTTGCCGGAAAGCGCCAGCCGCAGGGCCGCCTTGTAGGCGGCTTCCTCGCCCTTGGGGCTGGCGGCCGCGGCCGGAGCGGACGACGCAGACGCAGCGGACGACGCGGCGGTTCCGGCCGGGGGCGAAGCCTGCCCTGCGCTTTGCCCGCTGCGCTGCCCGGCGGGCCGGGACGCGGAAGCTGCCTTGGATGCGCCCTCCAGCGGGGGCAGGCCCAGACCGGCGGGCTCCGGCGGCAGGGAAAGTTCCTTGGGCGGCAGGCTCGGCACAGGCACGGACGTATTGCCGCCCGCGCCGGAGGCCGCTCTGCCGGAAGAACTCGCGGCCGCTCCGCCCTGGGCGGCTGCGCTGCGCTGCGCTGTCGGCGCGGGTTTACCCGCAGGCGCGGCAGCGGAACCGACCCCCGCCGGGGCCGCGGGCATACTTTCCGGCGGCAGGCCCAGAACGCCGGGCACGGCCGTGCGGCTGGCCCCCTGGGTGGGCACGACGGCCGGATTCCGGGCGGCGGGAGCGCCCCCTGCCGCAGGGGCGACAGACGCCGGGCGAACCGCACCAGAAGATTGCGCCGGGGCCTCCATGCGGCCGGGGAAGGGACGCGGCGGCGCGGCGGGGTTGATGCGCACCCCCTGCGGACCGTCCTGCGCTCCGCCGGACGGCGGCGCGGCGACAGAGCTGTGGACGGCGGAAGCCGTCGTTGCCGTAGCCCCTGCGCCGCTCTTTGGCCCGGACGCAGCCGCAACGGGCGCGGGTGCGACGGGCGCGGCCTGCGCCTTTGCCTCCCTGGCGGAAGCCGACGCCGCAGACGCGGAGGCCGGGGGCGACGCTGAGGCCGCAGCGGGAGCAGGCTGCACGGGCTGCGGCGGCAGGATGGGCACTACGCGGTAGCTGGTTTTGCGCCCGCCCGCCGTGCGGACCTCATAGACCCGGTTGTTGAGCCGGGCCACCTGGCTATCCAGCGCGCCCACGCTCTGTTCCAGGGCGTTCAGCCGCCGGTCCACGGTCTGGAGGCGTTTTTCCTGTTCGGCCTGCGCTTCCGTGCGCGCCTTGCCGGCGCAGCCGGCCACACACGCAAGGCAGCTCAACACAATGGCCAGTGAAGCATATTTCATATCCGGAAATCTCCGCACGAAGTTCCGCCCCGGCCCACACGCGCACGCGGTTGTCAGACGGCCCGGAATTGTGTCTTCGCCTGCCTGACCCTTGCGGCCAGAGCATTTTTCAGGCAAAAACAGGCGTGTCGCATTTTTTGTGAACATAGCGCACCAGCACTGACCAGCGCAAGACCGTAAGGAGCAGGCATGAGCTTTTCCATTCCGGTGCGGAAACCCGTGGGCGGTATCCGATGAACGTTTTGCAGGACATCCTGACGGCGGGCGGCGTCTGGCTTGACGCCCTGCGCCAGCTGCTGGCGGCCCATCCCCTGGTTCAGTCAGGTCTGGAGGCCGTTGCCCTGGCTGTGCCCCTGGCGGCACTGGCGGCCTTTGCCGGCCTGGGCTTTGTTTCGGGTGCGGCGCGCCTGCTGGCGGTTACGCGGCGACGCGCCTCCTATGAAAAATGCGCCCGGCAGCTGGCCCTGCTGGCCCTGACGCTGGGCTGGCCCCTGCTGGTGGGCAGCCGCATCTGGCTGTTTTTTACGCACGGTTCCTATACGCCCGATTCCCTGCCGGCCTTTATGGCGGAAATGGCCTGGATTCTGCTGGGCCTGGCCGTGCTGGTGAGCAGCCTGTACTTCTCCCTCTGGAAATTCCTGCCCAAGCTGCCCGTGCTCCACGCGGCGCTGGGCATCATCAGCGGCATCCAGGGCTGGCTTGCCCTGGCGGCCACCCTGGCCGCCGCCCGCCTGCTGGCGGCCTTTGCGCTGCCGGAGGCCGCCAACCTGACCCTGGGCGGCCTCTTCCTGCCCGGCTGGCTCTCCCCCTTCTGGTGCGCCCTCTACGCCACCCTGCCTCTGGCCCTGGGCCTGGCCGGCGGCACAGGCGCGCTGTGGCTGGCGCTGCGCCGCCGCCGGGACGACTTCGGCCGCGACCACTACAACGCCATGATCCCCTGGTGCGCCGTGTGGGCCAGCCGCGCCTGGACCCTGTTCTGGCTGGCGCTGCTGCTTTCTTCCGGCCTTGCCGTCTACGCGCGCTGGCAGGGCGGGGTCTTCACCACGGGCAACGCCCTGTGGGAAAGCGCCCGCCTACTGCTCTGGCTGCTGCCCGCCGTCCTCTGGGCCGTAGTCTGCCGCAGCGCCGCGCCCTTGCGCCACAAGCCCGCCCTGCTGGCGGCCCTGCTGGCGGCCATGACCTGCCTGCCCTTCTACGCCACGGCCGTTACGTCCATCGCCCTGCCGTAGCCAGGAGCCTTTGCCCCCGCGTCCGCAACACGCGCCCGGCGCGCCCTGAAAAAATTTTGCAGGGCTGGGGCGCGGGGGAAGGCGCCCTTTGCCGCACCTGCGCCCTTCTTCCGGCTGTCTTCCCTTACCGCTTGTACTGTTTGCGCCACTCGTCCAGAAACAGCAAACCGGCTTCAGCTTCGTCCAGCGCGCCGCTGCGGGCCCGCAGGGCGGCCACCACGTCGTCAAAGCCCGCGTGAGGCCCCAGGCCCAACCGCCGGACCATATCCTGGAGCTCCGCCGCCAGATCGGGCGGCAGCGCTTCCTCGTCGTTTGTCACGCTTCCGGCCGCAGCGGCCTCCGCCTCCGGCCACGGCCCCAGGCAGCGGGCCGCAGCGTCGAGCAGGGTTTGCATCCGCCTGGCGTAGGTATGCTCCGCCAGCACGCGCTCCCGCCCGCGCAGGGCCACGGCCTGGCGCTCCGCAGGATGGGCCAGGTAGTATTCAATGCCCTGGAGCATTTCAGAAAGCGTGGTAAAGGTGGCCAGCTCGCCGGGGGCGAACAGCTCCGGCATAAGGCCGCGCGCGTCCACCAGCTGGAAGGCCCCGGCGGCCGCCAGTTCAAAGGTGCGCGGGTTGACGAAGTCGCCGGGGACGACCGCTGCCGCGTCGCTCACGCTGGAGTGCAGGTTGAGGTTGACGCGGGTGGCGTTGTAGATTCTGACGCATTCCTCCTCCCCGATGCGCGCGCCGTGGCGCTGCAAATGCGGGGCCAGCAGCGGTTCGTCCTCCCAGTCCGATCCCCAGAGCTTGAAGTTCCGCCCCGCCAGGCTGCGGAAGGCCCGCCGCCGGTTGGGATAGCCCGCGCCCAGGAAGGCCACGTCCGCGCCGTATTCCCGTTGTTCCTCCGGGCGCAGCTCCAGGGGACGGTGGAAGTCCGGCAGGGCCGCCAGGGGCAGGTACAGGGCATTGGCCTGCCCCGCCTGCGCCAGCAGAGAAAGGAAGGGCTCCTTCTGGATGACGGCAAACAGGTCATACAGCGGAGCAAAGGCCCGCCAGTACTCAAAGACTTTGTAGTCCTCCACAAACCACATGGCCGTGCGCACCCCGGCGCGGCGCAGCCGCTGGAGCAGCCCGCGCCCCAGCGGAGCCTGGGCCAGCGCCAGCACCAGATGGGGCTCCTGCTCCCGCACCATGGCCCAGACGGCCTGGGAGACCAGCTGCAGGAAGGCCGTTTCCAGCTGCCCGGCCTGGGCCGGGGCCAGGCCCAGCTTGCGCAGACCGGTAAAGGCCGGATAGAGCGCAGGGGCCTCAAACACGCGCACGCTGTGGCCCAGCGCGCGCAGGGCGGCGGCGCAGTAGTGCCCGATGGGCAACGACCCCCCGTACATGGGCAGGACCACAAGGATGCGCAACGGCATGGCGGACATCAGCAGTATCTCCCTGGCGGCAACATCCAGTCCGCCTCCGGGGCGAACCATTCCGGCGCGGGCGCGGCGGCCCCCTCCGGCGCTTCCGGCAGCCGCAGACGCCGGAACAGCAGCCCTCGCAGCCGCCTTCGCGCTGCGGCCTGAGCATCCTCCCCGGCCAGCAGATCCAAGCGAGCGCCCAGGGCGTCCAGCCCCGTGCGCCAGACCTGCAGACCGGGCGGCTGGGGCGGCGCGACCCCGCCCTGCAGCACGGCCGCCACAGAGCGCAGCAACGCCGCAGACTGCAAGGGCCTGAGGCAGGCCGTATCCCTGGGGCAGGGCGCGGATTCCAGGCAGGGCGCGCAGGGCAGCGCCGCCTGCCAGACATAATGCCCCGGCCCGTAGGGGCCGGTTTCGTGCGCCCAGGCCGAGGAAAGAAAAAAGGCCAGCACCGGCACGCCCAGCCGCGCCGCCAGGTGCGTGCTGCCCGTATCCGGGGCGAGCAGAAGATCCAGCCCCGTAAGCGCCGCAGCCAGCGCGGGCCAATCCGTCTTGCCGCACAGATCTCTGGTCCGTTCCCGCACTTCCGGCGGCAGCAGACGCAGCAAACGACGGGCGGCGGGCTGTTCCGCGGCTGTGCCCAGCAGAAACACCGGCGGCCCCCCGCGCAGACGAAAAACCACAGGCAGCAGCTGGGCCAGCGCCGGCACGGGCAACGAACGGCGAGCCTCCCGCCCGGCCAGCGCCACCCCTATGCCCCTGCCGCCCGGCAGGGGGCGGGGATTGACGGCCGCGGGCACGGCCGGTTCCGTGCAGAAGTGGCCCCAGAAATCCACCAGGTTGAGGGGCGTTTCGGCCCGGCGGGCGCTGAGCCCGAAGCCCAGGGCCGCCCAGGAAGACCGCAGCACGCCCCCGGGCGCGGGCCGGTAGCCGCGGACCTGCTCCGGCGCAAAAACCCGACAGAGCGCGGCCGTCAGCCCGGAATAATTGCAGTTATACACAGCGGCAAAATCCTGCCGCCGCCACTGGGCCAGAATTTCCCGGTTGCGGGCCAGGGCCGCGGCCGAAGGCCGACCGTGCAGGGCCAAAGCCCAGACGCGCGCAAAAGGATAGAGCAGCCGGGCCAGGGGCTCCAGCCCCGCATCCACGGCCAGCTGCACCTCCCCCTGGGCCTGCAGCCCGCGCAAAAGCCGCCCGGTCTGCACCAAGTCGCCAAAGCGCGCCGCCTGTAAAACCAGAAATGCCGCCATATTGCCACGCAACGGGTTACACGCGTTCGCTGTTTTGTGGGGGAGCAGCGCTTTTTGTGTACAGCCCCGCCCCACCCTGCAACGGCCTTTTCCCTTTTCAGGGAGCGCATCGCCCCCCTGACCGAAAGTCGGAACGGCAGGGGTCCGGCCCCGCGCGCCGCAAAAATCCTTGGAGAGCAACTCTATGCGTTGCGCCAGACCAGGGCAAGCCCGGCGCTGCGGGCGGCGGCTTGGCGCAGCTGACCGCGGGCCAGGCGCATTTGCAACGGCCCCCAACGCGCACCCCGCCCTTAAACCATACGAACCATCTGCCGCGGGCGGCGGGCTGCGCCGAACGCGCGGCCGCCAGAGCTTTCTGATCGTGTTCAGAATTTTTCGCACATTTCGTCGTGCCGCGGGGTCAGAATTTTGGGTCTGCCTCAAGGCGCTGCCACGGGGCGCTCCAGCAGATAGCGCCGCAAGGCCACGGCGTTGTTGCAGTCCGTGTCCTTAGCCGCGTAGAGCAAGACCACCGTGGCGTGCCGGGCCAGCAGGCCCCGCAGATCTTCCAGGGCCGCGCGGGCTGGGGCGTCGGCGTCCAGCTCCTGAAAATAGCGCTCTTGAAAGGCCTCCCATTTTGCCCTGTCGTGGGCGAACCACCGCCGCAGGGCCGTGGAGGGGGCCAGGTCTCTGAGCCACACGTCCCAGGGCGCGCCGGCGCGGGCTACCCCGCGCGGCCAGACCCTGTCCGCCAGAACGCGGAAGCCCGCTTCCGGGCCGGGCCGATCGTACACCCGGGCAAGCAGTATCCGGGGCATAAAGGTCTCCTTGGCGTCAAGGGGCAAGGAAGGGCGCGCAACCAGCGGCTCGCAGGAAGGCTCCGAGGCTGTCGGGCCGCTCCGGCCCTACCGCCCCAGGACCAGCTTCTGCAGGCAGGCGGGGTCCGGACAAAGCCAATCCGCGCCGGCCTCCTGCAGTTCCTCCCGGCTGCCGTAGCCGTAGAGCACGCCCGCACAGGCCAGGCCCACGCTGTGCGCGCCCGCCACGTCGTATTTGCGGTCGCCCACCATCAGGCCCGCGGCCGGGTCATCCATGCCGCACAGGGCAGCCGCGTGGCGCAGCACCTCCGTCTTGCCCGTGCGGCGGCCGTCCAGCTCTGCGCCCGCCACATGGCTGAAGCAGGTGTCCAGCCCAAAATGGGTCAGGATGCGGCGGGCAAAGGGCTCCGGCTTGGAGGTGGCCAGGCAGAGCGTGCGCCCGGCGTGCCGCAGCGCCTGCAGCAAATCTTCCACCCCGTCGTAGACGCGGTTCTCAAAGATGCCCGTAACGGTGTAGTATTCCCGGTACAGACGGGTGGCCTCTTGCGCCAGGGCGGGATCCCCGCCCAGCAGTCGGCCGAAGGATTCCTGCAAAGGCGGCCCGATGAGCGGCATGAGCGCCGCCGCCTCCGGCACAGGACGCCCCATGCGCCGCAGGGCATACTGCACGGAGCGGATAATGCCGGTGTGCGAGGCGGTAATGGTGCCGTCCAGATCAAAAAATACATACTGCCAACGGCGTTCCGGGCTGGCTTCGGTCATGGTCTGCAAGGCTTTCTCCCGATGGTTCGGAGGGCGCTCGACAAAGCGCCCGGCGCAAGCCGGACACGCGCCCCCGCAGGCGGCAACGCCGCCTCAACGCCCGGTAAAAGGCGTATGCCGCCCCGTGCCGTCCGCGCCGAAGCGGGCGTCCAGGGCGCGGTTGTCGCCCGGCACGACAAAGTAGCCGTCCGTAGTTCGTTGGGCAACGCCCTGGCGCAGCAGTTCGCTCACGGTCACAAAACTGTAGCCCCGCGCCCGCAGGGCCGCCACCACCCCGCGCAACAGCGCGGCAGAACCGTGGGGCACGCGGTTGGCGTGGAAAAGCAGGATGGATCCGGGCCGCACCCGGCGGGCCACCTCCAGCGCCTGGGCCGGGGCGCTGTTGTCCCCGCCGCTCTCGGCCACCACGTCCCACTGCACCACCGTGAAGCCCAGGCTGGCCAGCAGATCCAGGGCCTGGGGCGAACAGCGGCCGTAGGGCAGGCGGAAGAGCGCGGGCACGGGCGGGATGGCGGGCGCCGCCCTGCCTGCGGCCCGCGCCGCGGCCAGGACGTCCTCCCGCAAAAGCTCATACTGGGCCTGGGTCCACAGCGCCTGCGCCCGCATGCCCTCCGCCGAGAGCAGGGCGAAATTGCCGTGGCTCCAGGCGTGGTTGCCCACCTCAAACAAAGGTTCAGCCAGGAGCTGACGCACCCGCGCCGCATGGGTGCGCATCCATTTGCCGCCCATAAACAGCGTGGCGGGCAGGCCCTCGGCCCGCAAAAAGTTGATGATGGCCGCGTCGTAGCCTGTGGTAACGGTGTCCAGCTCGCAAAGGTCAAAGGTCAGGGCAGCCACCTTGCGTGAATCCGGCACGGCCACCCGCCGCACCATGCCTACGCCTGCGGGATCCGCAGTCCTGGGCGGCAACAGGTGTACGGGTTCGCGCCGCGCCGGGGGGCGGCTGTCATTGGGCAGGGCCCGGCGCTGGTCCTGGGGGCCCTCCGCCCAGGGATCGGCGGCGGGGGCGGACGCAACTGCCGCTGACGCCGCCGCTGACGAAAAAAGGGCAGACAGACAGACGACCATGCCCAGCAGCAGCGCCAGGCCCGGCCACCCAAACAGTATCCGAAAACGCGCAGCAAATGCTCCTTGCACGACGGCCTCCTTATGGCCGGAAACAGTATTCAGGCCCGCCGCACGCCCCCGGCGCAGCGCCGCCCACTGGCGCAACCGCGAGCAAATCCTGCCGCGCGGACACCCCGCCCCTTGCCCCCACGGGCAATGCGCGTTACGGGGCCGTCGGCGTCAGGGGCAGATCCGCCGGGGCGCTCAGGCGCAGCTCGTGGCGCACCGTGGCCGAGCCTCCGGCGGGCACGGCGAGCTCCCAAACCAGCCGGTGTTCGGCGGATTCTTCCTTGGCCGCCGGGCTGTTTTTGAAGCTCACACGCACGTCCTGATCCACGACTTCCGGCAAGGGGCGCTCCAGCCGCAGAGGAATGGGCGTCTGCCGGGCATTGGCAACGGTATAGGTCCAGGCCCAGGTCCAGGTGCGGGTTTTGCCCACCAGGCCGCTTTCGCCCCGGCCCCGGCTGTCCGCCGTCACCCGCAGGCTGACGCGCGGATCCGGCCCGAAAAAGAGCTCCGTGGCCGCGCCGCGTGGCCGGAAGAAGCCCGCGCCCACCCGCTGACCATCCATAAAAAACTCCGCCGCGCCGTCGGGCCAGGCCGTGCCCGCGGAGGGCGTGGCCTGCGCCCGCAGCCAGACCGTGCCCTGCCCGCCCACGGGCCGGGCCAGCCACTGAAGGGGCGTTTTCCAGACGTCTTCGGCCAGCAGCAGGCGCGTTTTGCCCTGGGCCAGGCCGGGGGTTTGGGGCGTCCAGGTCGCGTAAACGCCGCTCGCGTCGTGTTCGACCGAAGCGGCATCCGCCTTGGCTCCAACGGCCATCATGAGGGCCTGGGGCGCTGCCATGCGGGCCACGGGCTGGGGCCGCGCTTCCACCACCCAGCGCGGCAGGGGCGCTGGCTCGCGCGGCCCGGCTGCGCCGTTGGCCAGGGTCAGCCGGGCCGTATCCCAATCCATGCCGGAATGCTGCCAGGCTTCGGCCAGCAGGCGCACTCGCGTGGTGTCGCCCTTGGCCGCGTCCGGCACGGCTTCAAAGGTATAGACGGGCCGCCAGCCGCAGTTGACGAGGCTGTAGCTGTAGCGCACGGGCAGGCCCACGGCGCTGACCGGCTTCTGCAGGACAACGGACACAAGTTCTCCCAGCTCCGGGGCCTGGGGCAGCTGCTTGAGGGCCTCCTGGGCCAGGGCCAGGCGGTGCTCCAGATCGGCCCGCTCATAACTCAGGTTGGGCAGCATGTCGGTCAGGCGTTTGTCACGCTCGGCCAGCTCCTGCAGGGACAAACCGCGCGCGTCGCCCTGCCAGAGGGCCAGCCGGGCCTTGACGGCCTCCAGCTTGCCGGCCAGGGCCCGCACGGCGTGCTCCAGCTCCGCCCGCTGCCGGGCCAGGCCGCCGCTCGCCTCCAGGGGCAGGGGGCTGGCGCTCCAGCCGCTCAGGGCGTGCCCCGGCACGCGCACCTCCAGATTCTGCGCCCCGCCGGGCAGGACAAATTCCACCACGCTGCGGCCCGCTTCCGTGCGCACAGGGGCCGTATGCGCCACATGCAGCACCGCGCCGGAGGGGGCCAGCAGCACGCTATCGGGTGGGACAGGGGCCGTGGGGCTTTCTGCAGCGAACGCGGGCGCGGCCGCAAGGAACACTGCGGCCAGGCAGGCCAGAACGCGGCTCCCCCAAAAGGAACCGCCGCCGGATCGCCGTAAGGCAGACAGGTGCGTCATGAGAAGTCTCCTGTACGCCGCCGGTCCGGGCCGCGCCCGAAGCTCAGCGGGTCAGTTTGCGGAACTTGGGACGGTGGGGCGTGTCCGCCTCCTTGCCCAGGCGCTTGCGCCGGTCATCCTCGTAGTCCGTGTAATTGCCTTCAAAGAAGACCACTTCGGCATTGTCCTCAAAGGCCATGATGTGGGTGGCCACGCGGTCCAGGAACCAGCGGTCGTGGCTGACGACCAGCACGCAGCCCGCAAAGTTGTCCAGGGCGTCTTCCAGGGCGCGCATGGTGTTCACGTCGATATCGTTGGTGGGTTCGTCCAGCAGCAGCACGTTGGCCCCGGATTTGAGCATCCGGGCCAGGTGCAGGCGGTTGCGCTCCCCGCCGGAGAGCACGTCCGCTTTTTTCTGCTGGTCCGCGCCGTGAAAGTTGAAGCGCGTGCAGTAGGCCCTGGCGTTGACCTCACGCCCGCCCAGGGAGACGGTTTCGCGCCCTTCGCTGATGAGCTCGTACACGGTTTTGCCGGGAGTGAGAGATTCCCGCCCCTGGTCCACATAGGCGAAGCGCACGCTTTCGCCCACGCGCAGGCTGCCGGCATCGGGCTGTTCCCGCCCGGCGAGCATGTTGAAGAGCGTGGTCTTGCCCGCGCCGTTGGGGCCCACAATGCCCACAATGGCCCCCGGCGGGATGACGGCCGTAAGCCCGTCCATGAGCATGCGGTCGCCCAGGCTTTTGCGCACGCCGTCAAGCTCAATGACGCTCTTGCCCAGGCGCGGTCCCGGCGGGATGTAGATTTCCAGATCGGGCGCGCGGCGCTCGCTCTCGTGGGAAAGCATGGCCTCGTAGGCGTTGAGCCGGGCCTTGCCCTTGGCGTGCCGCCCCTTGGGGGACATGCGCACCCACTCCAGCTCGCGCTGGAGGGTTTTCTGCCGCTGGGCCTCGGTTTTGTCCTCGTTGGCCAGGCGTTTCTGCTTCTGCTCCAGCCAGGAGGAATAGTTGCCCTTCCAGGGGATGCCGCGGCCCCGGTCCAGCTCCAGAATCCAGCCCGCCACGTTGTCCAGGAAGTAACGGTCGTGGGTCACGGCGATGACCGTGCCGGGGAAGGACGAAAGATAACGCTCCAGCCAGGCTACAGAGGCCGCGTCCAGGTGGTTGGTGGGCTCGTCCAGCAGAAGAATGTCCGGATTCTGCAGCAAAAGGCGGCAGAGGGCCACGCGGCGGCGCTCGCCGCCGGAAATGCGGTCTACCGGCATCTCGCCGGGGGGGCAGCGCAGGGCGTCCATGGCCATTTCCAGGCGGGAATCCAGATCCCAGACGTTGTTGGCGTCCATTTGCTCCTGCACCTGGGCCTGCCGCGCAAGAAGGGCGTCCATCTCCTCCGGCTCCATGGGCTCGGCGAAGCGGGCGTTGATCTCCTCAAACTCGCGGGCTATGGCCGCAAGCCCGCTCACGCCTTCCTCCACCACTTCGCGCACCGTGCGCGTTTCCCCGGCCAGGGGCTCCTGCTCCAGGTAGCCGATGCTGTAGCCTGGGGCCAGCACGGTTTTGCCCTCAAAGGCCTGGTCCACCCCGGCCAGAATCTTCAGCAGGCTGGATTTGCCCGCGCCGTTGAGCCCCAGCACGCCGATCTTGGCCCCGTAGAAGTAGGAAAGGGAAATATCCTTCAATACTTCGCGCTGGCCGTGGCGTTTGCTGACGCGGATCATGGAATAGATGATCTTGTCCGGTTCGTTGCTCATGATGCTCCTTATCTTCCGTCGTCTGCCGTCCGCGCGGACGCGGACGCGGTTTTACCGACCATAGCCGCTGCCGGGCGCTTTTTCAAGGCGGGACTCCGGCCCGACGCTTTGACTCCCGCGCCGACCTGTGCAACTCTCATGAAGCTGCAGGCCGCAGCGGCCCTGCCCCCAGGGGCCGCGCCCGGGCCGGAGCAACCCCGGAACCAAAGGAGCGCGTCATGAAAAAGGAAGTGGTCAGCACCGCAGAAGCCCCCGCCGCCGTGGGGCCGTACAGCCAGGCAATCTGCGCGGGAGGTTTGCTGTTTCTTTCGGGCCAGATTCCCCTGGACCCCGCCACCGGCAACATGGTCCAGGGCGGGGCGGCCGCCCAGGCGGCCCAGTGCTGCAAAAACGTTCTGGCCATTCTCAAAGCGCGCGGGCTCGACGCCGCACAGGTGGTCAAGACCACCGTGTTCATCACGGATATGAAGGAATTCGGCGCGGTCAACGAAGTTTACAAGCAGTACTTCACCGCGCCCTGCCCTGCGCGTTCCTGCGTGCAGGTGGCCGCCCTGCCCCTGGGCGCGCAGGTGGAGATTGAGGCCGTCGCAGTCCTTTAAAAGCGCTTGTGCGCCGTTGCAACAGCAGCAAGAAGACGCGCGCCCCGGCGCACAACTGCGCAGGTAGGCTGGCCTTGCCATTTGGCCTTGCGTGCAGCATACTGCAGCAGTATGGCTAAAAGGACCAGCAAGGCGGCACCCATGAAATCTTTGGACGCAGCGCCCGCACGCGGGTTTGTCCGCAACGCTCAGAAAGACCTCCTCCAGCACAGCCTGGCCGTCTGGCCGCGCCGGGAGCACACGCTGCTGGAGGTCAACTGCGGCTGCGGCGTTTTTTTGCCCTTGCTCTGGAACTGCGGCTTTGACCTGACCGCCACAGAGCTCGCCCCGGACCTGCGGGCCGAAGCCTGCGCCCGCATGGGCGCGCGCACGGAGGTGCTGGCCGCCGCCGCCGACCATCTGCCCTTTGAGAACGACGCCTTCCACTGGTGCGTGCTGCACCTGGAAAACGTGGCCCTCAAGGACACCGCGGCCGTGCTGGCCGAGGCCCTGCGCGTCACGGCCCGGGGCCTGGCCATAACCTTCTGGAACGCGGCCTCGGCGGCCTACGCCCTGCACCGCCTTACGGGGCGCAGGCAGCCCTGGCGCGGCACGGCCCGCTGCTGGTGGTCCCTGTGGCGGCAGATGCGCGCCCTGGCCCCCGGCCGGCTTTCGGGCGGCAGCGCCCTGATCCTGCCGCGCGGCTTCTGGCGCGGCGGCTGCGACGCCGCGGGCCGCGGCCCCAGCCCCCACTGGCTGCCCCTGGGGGCCTGGGGCGTCATCCGGCTGGACATGGCCCCGCCCGGCCGCGTTACCCCCCTGCCGTTGCGGATCAAGCCCCGCCGTCTGCCGCGGCCGGAGCCGGTCATGGAATACGGCCCCCGCGCCTCCCTGCCCCCTGCCCCCGGGACGGACAAACCATGAAGCTGCCGCATCCGTCTTTGCCGGCCTTTGTCAAGACCTTTGCAGCCATGCTGCGGCGTCGCCTCCTGCCGCTGACCATTGCGGCCATGGTGCTGGTGGCGGCCCTGGGCGGCCACATCGGCTGGCGTTACTGGCAGTTTCGCCAGACGGCGGACCACACCTTTGAAGAGCTGAAGGCCGCCCTGCATCCAACCGACGCGAAAGCCCTGGCCGGCCTGGTGGACTTCAACGCCCTGGGCAATCAGCTGGCCGCGGCCGTGGCGCAGAGCTATCCCTTTGTGCGTCCGGGGCCGGAACAACGCACCGACCTCAGCGACCTCATCCAGACCGCCCTGCTCCGCCAGGCCAAAACCAAGGAAGAACCTCTCAAAGATCTTCCGGATCTGCCCCATCGACTCAAAACGCCCCTCTATGTGCTGCCGCAGGATTTTTACACCCAGCTGGCCGCAAGCCTCTCGCTGCAGACCTCAGGCGATACCGTGGCCCTGGTGCGGGCCAAGGTGCGGCACCCCTTGCTGGACAAGGAATTTACGCTGCTTATGGAACTGGAACGCACGCCGGACACGGGCTGGAGAATCCGCCGTCTGGTCAACGGCCAGCAGCTGGTGCGGGATTTCCGCGCCGCGCAGGTGGCGCGCATGGAGGCCAAGCGCAAAGACATTGTGGAAAAAAACGCCGCGGTGACGGCGCGTTTCCAACGGGATTTCCCCATCCGGGACTGCTCGGCCGAGGCGGGCGTCATCTCGGACGGCAAAACCCTGCTGCTGGTGCTGCGCGTGCAAGCCCACAACAACGGGAGCGTGCGCGTCAACAACATGAATTTTGAGGCGACCGTGCTGGGGCCGGACGGGCATGAGCTGCTGCGCCGCCAGTGCAACGCCGTAGCGCCCATAGGCCCCGGAGAGGATCTGGACCACCGCTGGACTGTGGAGCTGGACGCTGCAAGCCCCCCTGGGCGGGCGGTGCGCGCGGCGGGCACCCTGGCCTGCCGGGCCGCCTGGAAAACCCTGGGGCTCGCCAACGGCGAAGTGCTGCACATTACGGATAAGCCCCCCCTGGTGGAAGAACTGCGCTGAACCGCCGGCCAGCCGTCGCCTGTTTGTCGTCATTTTTTTATGAAAAGCAGGGTGCTGCGACTTTCCTCCCGCAGGCTTCTGTGCCATACTTTATGTCGCCCGGCGCGCCGGGCCATTGCCGCCGCCGCGCAGGAAAGCCCCCGGCAACATTCAAATCCTTAAGGAGCTGCCAACATGTCGGGCCTCAGCCGTTCCATCCACCTGACGGTGCACATCCATAAAGACCCGGCCGCCATGGCCGAACGCGCGGCGCACATTCTGGCCGCGGCCTGCGAAGAAGCCGTCGCCGAGCGGGGCGTCTTCAAGATTGCTCTTTCCGGCGGGCAGACGCCCATTCCCCTTTTTCGCCTGCTTTCGGGCCGGGACTGGGCCGACCGCCTGCCCTGGGACAAAATGACCTTCTTCTGGGTGGACGAACGCTGCGTCAGCCCTGAACACCCGGACAGCAACTACGGCCTGGCCCGCCGCGAACTGCTGGGCCATGTGCCCGCCACCCATTTTTTCCGCATGCGCGGCGAGGAAGACCCCGTGGAGGCCGCCCGCAAATACGAACAGCAGCTGCGCGCGGATTTCGACCTGGGCCCGCAGGATCTGCCCCGGTTTGACTTCATGCTGTTGGGCATGGGCGAGGATGGGCACACGGGCTCCATCTTCCCCAATTCTCCGGCTCTGGCCGAGCGCAAACGTCTGGTCATCGACCAGTATGTGCCGGAGCGCAAGGCCGACCGGCTTACCCTGACCCTGCCGGTCATCAACAACGCCCGCTGCTGCATGTTCCTGGTCACCGGCAGAGAAAAGCACGACGTGCTCTCCCGCGCCCTCAACCTGCTGGCCCAGCCCACGCTGCCGGCGCAGATGGTGCGGCCCGGCTTCGGCGACCTGATCTGGGTGGCGGACGAAGCCGCAGCCACGGGCGCGTAGCGCGGCGCACGCAACGGAGCATGAAAGGCATGCTGGACATCAGCGGGCACGAGGCCTGGTTTGCGGCCTATGCGGCGCGGGAACGCGCCAGGGAGGCAGCCCGCCCGCAGGGCGACCCCGCCCCTATGGATCTCAAGCTGACCCACACCAGGGCCGTGCTGGCCGACGCCAGGCGCATCGTGGCCTCGGAGGCACTGACGCCGCCCCTGGCCCGCGCCTGCCTGCTGGCCGCCCTGTACCACGATGTGGGCCGCTTTGAGCAGTATCTGCGCTACCATACCTTCCGCGACCGGGATTCCTGCAACCACGGGCAGCTGGGCGTGCGCATCCTCAAGCGCGAAGGCCTCCTTGACGACGAGCCCCTGCGCAAGATCATTCTGGCCGCCGTGGGCCTGCACAACCGCTTTGCCCTGCCCGCCCGCGTGCCCCAGGGCGTGGCCCTGGCGGCCAACGTGGTGCGCGATGCGGACAAGCTGGACATCCTGCGCGTCATGGACGAACACCTGCGCGGCCCCGGCCCCTACAACCCCACGGTGGTGCTGCAGTTGCCCGACGATCCGCGCCTCTGCGGCCCGGAGGTCTGCCGCGCCGCGCTTGAAGGCCGCGTGGCCGCCTACGCGGACCTGCATTGCGTCAACGACTTTCGCCTCTTGCTGGGCACCTGGTTTTTTGACATGCACTTTGCCGCCAGCCGCCGCCAGTTCGTCACAGACGGCCACGCCCTGCGTCTGCTGCACGGCCTGCCCGACGCCAGCCCCCAGGCCCCGGCCCGAAACGCGCTGCTGCAGCGGCTGGAAGCCGCACGGTGAAGCCCATCCCCCACGCCGGCGCGCTGCCCGGCGTCCATGCAGCCCTGCCGGAGCCCCTGCCCCGGCCGCCGCTGGGCTTTCCTCAGCGCCTGCTGGCCGCCCTTGCGCCCTGGCCGCCTGAGGCGCGCAACGCCCCCTGCAATCTGCCGCCGCCCGATTTGCGCGCCCGCGCCCCGCAGCCCGCGCCCCTGCTGCGCCTGGCCTACGGCCTCTGCTTTTTGCCGCCGGACGCGGGCGCGGCCCTGCTGCGCCTGAACCTGGAGGCGGCCCGGACCGTGCTGGCGGCGGACTTCCGGCCGCCAGAACGCAACCTGGAATGGCCCGCCGCCCTGGGGGCCCGCTGCCTGCCCGGTCTGTGGCCCGCCGGCCCGGCCGCCGCCTTTCTGCGCCAGGGCGGCCTTGAGGGCCTGGCCGCCCGCGCCGACGCCCGCATCCTGGCGCGCCGCGCCTTGCTGGGCGGGGCCGCCGTGCTGCTGCGGCTGGAACGGCCTGCATAGCCGGGGCGCAGTGCGGGGGCAGGCCGCGCCTTGAGGGCCGCCGCGCCTTCTGCTATCCTTACCGCTGTTCATATCCTGCCGTGCGCGGGCGCGCCCCGCGTCGCTTTTGTTCCCGCCTTTTTCCGGAGTTTTTCATGGCCGACTTTGTCCATCTGCACTGTCACACGGAATACAGCCTGCTGGACGGCGCCATCCGCATCAAGGATCTCTGCGCCCGCGCCAAAGATTACGGCATGCCCGCCTGCGCCGTCACCGACCACGGCAACCTCTTCGGCGCGGCCTATTTTTACCGGACCTGCAAAGATTTCGGCATCAAGCCCATCGTGGGCTGCGAGGTCTACGTCTGCCGCGACCACACGGACAAAAGCCCGGATTCCCCTCTTGCCCGCACCCGCCACCACCTTATCCTTCTGGCCCAGAATACCGCGGGCTACCACAATCTGGTCAAGCTGGTCAGCGCGGGCTACCTGGAGGGCTTCTACTACAAGCCCCGAGTGGACAAGGCCCAGCTGCGCAAGCATTCCGAGGGGCTGATCTGCCTTTCGGCCTGCATTGCCGGAGAAATTCCCCGCGCCGTCATCAAAGACAACGACATGGACAAGGCCCTGCGCCTGACGCGGGAATATGCGGACATCTTTCCCGGCCGGTTTTATCTGGAGCTCCAGTCCAACGGGCTCAAGGAGCAGGAGGTGGCCAACACGGCCCTCATGGAGCTGGCCGAAACCACAGGCCTGCCCCTGGTGGCCACCAACGACTGCCACTACCTTAACGCCGACGACGCCGAAGCCCATGAGGTGCTGCTCTGCATCCAGACCCAGACCACCATGGACGACCCCAACCGCATGCGCTTCGGCACCCACGAGCTGTACTACAAGTCCGTGGAGGAGATGGAAAAGCCCTTTGCCCATGTGCCCGAAGCCCTGGCCAACACCCTGCGCATTGCCGAGCAATGCACGGTGGAGATGGACTTCGGCCACCACTATTTTCCGGTCTACGCCCTGCCCGAAGGGGCCAGTCTGGAATCCGAATTCCGCCGCCTGGCTGAAGAAGGGCTGGAGCGCCGCCTGGAAAAGCACCCCGACCGCGAACGCATCGACCCCCAGGCCTACCGCGAGCGCCTGCAATACGAGCTCAAGGTCATCTGCGAAATGGGCTTCCCCGGCTACTTTCTGATCGTGCAGGAATTCATCAACTGGGCGAAAAACCACCACATTCCCGTGGGGCCGGGGCGCGGCTCCGCCGCCGGTTCCCTGGTGGCCTGGGCCCTGCGCATCACCAACCTGGATCCCCTGCCCTACAATCTGCTCTTTGAGCGCTTTCTGAACAACGAGCGTGTCTCCCTGCCCGATATTGACGTGGACTTCTGCGAACGCCGCCGGGGCGACGTCATCCGCCATATGGTGGAGACCTACGGCGAAGGCTCCGTGGCGCAGATCACCACCTTCGGCACCATGAAGGCCAAGGGCGTGGTGCGCGACGTGGGCCGCGCCCTGGGCATGAGCTTTGCCGAGACAGACCGCATCGCCAAGCTGGTGCCCGCAGACCTCAAAATGACCATCGCCAAGGCCCTGGACATGGAGCCGGACCTGGCCAATCTCTATAAGGGAGACCCCCAGGTCCGGCACCTGCTGGACACGGCCCGCCGCCTGGAGGGCCTGGCCCGCCACGCCTCCACCCACGCCGCCGGGCTGGTGGTTTCGGACAAGCCCATGGTGGAGTATCTGCCCCTCTACCAGGGCAAACGCGGCGAGCTGGTCACCCAGTTTGACGGCCCCATGACTGAAAAAGTCGGCCTGGTGAAGTTCGACTTTCTGGGCCTCAAGACCATGACCCTCATCCAGGATACCCTGGACAACATCAGCCTTCAGGGCCAGACCCCGCCAGACCTGGACAACCTGCCCCTCACCGACGCCGCCACCTACGAGCTCTACGCCCGCGGCGACACGGACGGCGTCTTCCAGGTGGAAAGCTCCGGCATGCGTCAGTACCTGCGCATGCTCAGGCCCACCTGCTTTGAGGACGTCATCGCCATGCTGGCCCTGTACCGGCCCGGCCCCCTGGGTTCGGGCATGGTGGACGAATTCATCAAGCGCAAGCACGGCCAGGTGCCCGTGGTGTATCCGCACGATTCCCTGCAGGAATGCCTGCGCGATACCTACGGCGTCATCGTCTACCAGGAACAGGTCATGCAGATCGCCCAGATCGTCGCCAGCTACACGTTGGGCGGGGCCGACCTGCTGCGCCGGGCCATGGGCAAGAAAAAAGCCGAAGCCATGGCCAAGGAGCGCGTGACCTTTGTGGCCGGGGCGGAAAAAAACGGCATCGGAAAGGAAAAAGCCAACGAAATCTTTGACTTGATGGAAAAATTTGCCGAATACGGCTTCAACAAGTCCCACTCCGCGGCCTACGCCCTCATTTCCTACTACACGGCCTACCTCAAGGTGCACTACAAGGTGGAGTTCATGGCCGCCCTGCTCACCTCAGAGATGGGCAACCAGGACAAACTGCTCAAATACGTTTCCTGCTGCAAGGATATGGGCATCGACGTGGTGCAGCCCTCGGTCAACCAGAGCCAGCGCGAATTCACAGCCCACAATGGTCAGGTGGTTTTCGGCCTGGGCGGCATCAAAAACGTGGGGGACGAAGCCATCCGCGAGCTGGTGGAAGCCCGCAAGACCGAGGGCGACTACGCCTCCCTGCTGGACCTCTGCTGCCGGGTCAACCTGCGCAAGGTCACCAAGCGCGTGCTGGAATCCCTGGTCAAGGGCGGGGCCTGCGATTGCTTCGGCGTGCCCCGCGCGGCCCTGCTGGCGGCCCTGGACCTAGTGGTGGCCCGCGCCCAGAAAAAGGCCAAGGAAAAAAGCTCCAACCAGGTTTCCCTGCTGGCCATGGCCCCGGCCCTGGAGGCCCAGCCCCTGCCCGGCATCGGCCTGGAATGCCTTGAGGCCCAGCTGCCCGAAATGAGCGACGAAGATAAGCTCAAGGGCGAAAAAGAGGCCCTGGGCTTCTTCCTCACCAGCCACCCCCTGCTGCCCTTTATCCGCGAAATGCGCCGCCTGAACCTGACCTCTCTGGAAGACGCGCGCGAGCTCTTCCCCGGCGCGGAGCTGCGCTGCGCCGCCCTGGCGGTGAGCCTTAAGGAGGTCATTACCAAATCCCGCGGCGAGCGCATGGCCTTTGTGGGCATTGAAGACCTTACGGGCCACGCGGAGGTCACCTTCTTCCCCCGCGCCTATGCCGAATGCCGCAGCCTGCTGCAGTCCGAGCAGCCATTGTGCCTCACGGCCCGGCTGGACAGCCAGAACGACGCGCCCGACACCCCCGACCTGGAGGACGAGGAAGACGACGCCCCCCGCGAGCTGAAACTGCTGGGGCAGAGCGTCTGCCTGCTGGCCGACGCCTGCGGCGCCAGTGATACGCCAGTGTGCGTGCAGATACCCGAACACCGCCTGGGCCGGGAAGACATGCTGGCCCTGCGCGCCATTCTGGAAAGCCACCCAGGCCCGGTGGAGGCCCAGGCTCAGGTCTGCCTGGACGGTCACGCCTGCCTGCTGCTGCTGGACAGCAGCCTGAAGGTGCGCCCCGGCCCGGAGCTGGACAAAGCCCTGGCCGCCTGGGCCTCGTAAAGGGGCCGCGGCGCGGACGCGCAACAACAGGGCATTTCAACTTTGAGAAGCCCTGGCGGCTGTGTGAGCAGACGCCCGCGGTGGAGGCGTAAGCGCAATTTATCTGCGCTGTTAAGCGCAGAAACAAGCGTCCGCAAACGTTGAAAATGCATATTCTCAACGTTACTCTGCTCTAAAAAGAGGGATTCCCCCTGGCTGCGGGGAATCCCTCTTTTTATGGAGCAGCGCCGTGGGGCACAGGCCCCAAACGGCAGGCCCGCGGCGCGCCGTCAGCGGATGAAGTTGGTGGGCTCCCAGGGCTCCGGCGTGGGCGCGGCCACGCCGGCGGCCTTGCCGGCGGCAATGCACTTGATAAGCCAGGCCATGTTGTCGGCCAGGGTGCGCATAATCTGCAGGCCTTCCTTATCCTGCAGCACTTCCTGCGGCGTGTTGCCGTGCACGGAATTCCAGTACTGGGAAGAAACCACCGGCATGCGCGCGATGGTGAAGTATTTGTTCAGCCGGTCAAAAGAGGCGCTGGCCCCCCCGCGCCGACAGCTCACCACCGCGGCGGCTGGCTTGAAGGCATACTGCGCGGACTTGAGGAAAAACATGCGGTCCAGGAAGGAGCAGACCCCGCCGTTGGGCCCGGCGTAATATACGGGCGAGCCCACCACAAAGCCCTCGGCGGCGCGCAAAAGGTCAATGGCCTCGTTAACGTGGTCGTCATTGAACACGCAGTGGCCCGTGTCCTTGCACTTGCCGCAGGCGATACAGCATTGAATGGGTTTGACGCCCAGCTGCAGCATCTTGGTTTCAATGCCGTTTTTTTCCAGTTGCGCGGCCACGGCGGAAAGGGCCGTGAAGGTGCAGCCCTTGGGGTGCGGGCTGCCGTTGAGCAGAAGTACGGACATGCGATTCTCCTTTGGTTCTCCGGGGCATTTCCAGCGGGATTCCTGCCGGACAAAGGGTTACATAGGCACGGACCACGCCCCTGGCAAGCGCCCCGCCCGCAGCGCGGCCAGGCCCTGCGGCGAAAGGTGCCGCAAAAACGCAAGGAAGTCCGCCGCCTTTTCGCTGCGGCAGGCCAGGTAGCAGGCCGTGTACTCCCTGTGGGTCAAGGCCTGCCCATAGATGGGGTAACGGCGATCCCGACGGGCAAAGGGCAGGCCCAGGCGCTCCCCCACCGCCGGGTGGACGGGCAGCCAGAAATCCTCCAGCGGAGAAACATAGGCGCGCCGCACGCTGGGCGGCAGGCCGCCCAGCCCCAGCAGCCGCAGCAGGCTGTCCGCCACATGGCACATAAGCTCCCGGCCAGGGTGGTTGATGGTCACAAAGAGCTGCTCCTCCCGCCAGCGCTCCCGGATCAAGGGGGCGCAACGGATGGAGGCCGCGGCCTCCTTGGCCTCCTCCCTGGCCAGGCTGGCTTCCGCGGCGGCCTCAAGGGCGGCCCTGTCGCCAAGCAGCGGGGGCGCGCCGCGCAGGTAGAGGGCCAGGGCCTCTGTAGGCGTCAGTCCCTGGGCCAGCAGGCTTTCCAGCAGGCTGTCGCCGAAGTCTATGGGGGCCTCCCGCGTCCAGGTGGGCCAGTAGCCCTTAAAAAACAGGTTGGGCACGGTCAGCGTGCGGCAGGCTGGGGGCAGGCGCGGCAGAAGCTGCTCCGTGGACAGCGCGCCCCACTTGGGGGCCAGCCATTGGTATAAAAAAAGCGCGCACTGGCGCAGATCCACCCTGCCGATTTCTTCCCGCGTATAGTTGACGTACTGCCGAATACGGAACAGCCGGGCAAAGGCGGGCGTGTTTTCCAGCAAGGGGCGCAGGGCGTCGCCCTGGCAATTGGTGTGCAGCAGACACAGGGCCGGGGGCATGGCGGGTTGCCTCGGCGGTCAGCCGCGCGGCGCAGCCAATGGCGGCAGTTCCATATAGGTGGCGCTCTGCGCGCCCTTTTCCGCCACGGTTACGCTGTACAGCCGCACGGCCCGCGCCTGCGGATCGGCCTGCCCCGCCAGCCAGGCTTCCATGCCCCGCCAGATGTGCCGGGCCAGATTCTCCGAGGAAGGATTCAGCCGGTCAAAGGGCGGCGTTTCGTTGAGCAGGCGGTGGTCCAGGGCTTCCAGCACGGCTTTGAGGCCGGTTTTGAGCACCTTGAAGTCCAGCAGCATTTCCGTGTCCGGGGTCAGGTTTTGCCCCTCCACGGCGAGCTCCACGGCAAAGTTGTGGCCGTGCAGGCGCTCGCACTTGCCTTCATAGTGCCGGAGGGCATGGGCAGCCGCAAAGTCGTCTCGTACAGTCAGCCGCCAGAGATGGGTATTCATGACAAAATCCAGGAGACCACAAGGGCCGAAACAATGACTACGGCAATGGCCAGCACAATGCGGGCGTTCTGATTCCACTGAAACGTGGGCGCTTCCTCGTCCAGTTCCGGATCGCCCGTGGAGGGCGGCGTAAACAGCCGCTGCAGCCAGGAAAAAAAGGACATGTGTCTACGGGGGTTGCGGTTTGCCGCGCGCCTTGCCGGGCTTTGAGCCTGCTGCGGCGACGGGTCTGTAAAGAAATTTTAGTCTAGTCCGCGCCGGGCCCATTGTCAAAACCGGCGGCCCTGTTGACCTGCGGGCCGCGCCCTGGGATGCTGGGGCATGGTCTGGAGCAGTGTAACCATCCCCACGGCCCACGGGCCGCAACCCGGCATTGCGCCCATCCTTGTGGCCGCCAGCCGCGCTACGGACATCCCGGCCTTTTACGCCCCGTGGTTCCTCAACCGGCTGCGGGCGGGCTTTGCGCTCTGGCGCAACCCCTTCAACGGCCGGGGACAGTACGTTTCTCTGGCCCGGACGCGCTGCGTGATCTTCTGGAGCAAAAATCCCGCGCCCCTGCTGCCCTGCCTGCCGGAGCTGGACGCGCGCGGCCTGGCCTATTACCTGCACTACACGCTGAACGACTATGCGAAAGAAGGTTTTGAACCGGGCCTGCCGCCCCTGGCCCGCAGGGTGGAAACCTTTTGCCGCTGGTCCGACGCCCTGGGGCCGGAGCGGGTGATCTGGCGCTTTGACCCCCTGCTCCTGGCCGGGCCCCTGGCAGCCCCAGGCGCGGACGGCTGCGCCCGCCTGCTGGACAAAATAGCGCGCCTGGCCCGCGCCCTGGCCGGGCACACCAGCAAGCTGGCGTTCAGCTTTGCGGATATTGCGCCCTACCGCAAGGTCCGGACCAACCTGCGCCGCGCGGGCCTGCCCTGGCGGGACTTTACCCCGGAAGAAATGCGGACGCTTGCCCAGGGCATAGCGCAGATCTGCGCGGACTGCGGCCTTATCCCGGCCACCTGCGGCGAAACGGCGGACCTGAGCGCCTGGGGGGTAGGGCACAACCGCTGCATCGACCCGGAGCTGATCCTCAAACTTACCCGCAACCATCCGGACGTGCTGCGCCTCCTGGGCCGGGAGGGCCGGCAGCAGATCCTGCCCGGCGCGCCCGCGCCCCGCTGGCCCCGAGACCCCGGCCAGCGCCCGGCCTGCGCCTGCGTGCCCTGCAAGGACATCGGCCAGTACACCACCTGCCCCCACGGCTGCGTGTACTGCTACGCCAACGCCTCGCCCGCCGCCGCGCGACGCGGCCGCGCCGCCCACGACCCCCACGGCGAGGCCATTGCGCCGGAACGGGCCGGATAAGCGGACGATTCCCGACGGCAGGAAGAACGCGACCTTATGGACAACCGCCCGGCAAACCTGAGACCACACCATCAGGGGCAGACAAGCCTGAAAGCCTGCAAACCTGGCCCTCCGCAAAACTGGGGCCCGCAAAACTGGGGCCCGCAAACCTGGGGCCCTGAGGGCCGTCGGGGCCCCTTGCGCCCTTGCGTTCCATAGCCTAAACCTAAGAAAAGGATCTTTTCCCAGGGTTCTTTACAACCTCCAACCGCTTTAAGGAGGCGGATCATGTATACCGTTGCACTTATCGGCGCTTCGGGCCGCGCGGGTTCACGCATTCTGGCGGAACTTTCCCGCCGTGGGCACACAGTGACGGCCATCGCCCGCCACCCGGAAAACATCCCCGCCCTGCCCGGCGTGCGCGCCGTGGCCGGGGACGCCGGAAATAAAGCCGCGCTGGCCGCCCTGCTGCGCGGTCACGACGCGGCGGCCAGCGCCGTGCCCTTTGCCGTCAGCGATCCCCACATCCTCATCGAGGCCGTGCGCGAGGCGGGCGTCAAGCGCTACCTGGTGGTGGGCGGGGCCGGCAGCCTGGAAGTGGCCCCCGGCCAGCGCCTGCTGGACCAGCCGGACTTTCCCGCCGCCTACAAGCCGGAAGCCTCGGCGGGCGCGGTTTTTCTGGACCTGCTGCGCAAGACGGACGACCTGGACTGGACCTTCCTTTCGCCTTCGGCCGTGTTTGAACCCGGCGAACGCACGGGCACATTCCGCCTGGGCGGGGACCAACTTCTTACCACGCCGCAGGGCTCAAGCATCTCCTTTGAGGACTACGCCATTGCCTTTGTCGATGAGCTGGAGCGGCCCCAGCATGTGCGCCAACGCTTTACTGTAGGCTACTGATCGCAGGGGCAGGCAAAACGCCGCTCCGGCCCTCCTGCCCCCGCTCGAAGCCATCCTCCGGGCAAGGGCGGGAGGGTCTTTGCAAATGCGGCGGCTTGTGGCATAGCTTGTGCAAGGTCTGTGGCGGCAGCCCCGTCCTGTCACCCCTTTGACACGCCCCACCGGCAAAGGAAGCACTGTGGCCCGTAAGGCAAAAAACATCCGGCGCACGCAGCAGACGCCCCACAAGGCCGTCCTCCCTCGGCTGCTGCCGCCCCTGGTCTTTTTGCTGGCCCTCTGCCTGCTGGTGGTCTGCTTTTACGATTCCGGCTACACCTCCCTGCCGCCCACGGCCAAGCGCTACGACACGGCCAAGGCCGACATCCAGGCCCTGCTCCAGGACAGCCGCCGCGTCAATCTGCGCGAACCCTGGGAAAAACTGGCGGCGGAATTTCAGGATATTTACAAAACTGATCCGGACTGGCCCAACCGGCCCGCCGCCCTGTTCCGCGCGGCGGAATGCCTGGAAGACCTGGCCCGCCGCTCCTTTGCCCGCAGCGACGCCAAAAAGGCCGTAGCGGTCTACACCGCCGTGGCCGACCGCCACGCAGACAGCCGCTTGGCCGACGACGCCCTGTTCCGCGCGGCCAGGCTCAGCGCGGCCTGGCTTAAGGACGACGCGGGCGCGCTGGGGCTGCTTGCCCGGCTCAAAAGCCAATACCCGCGCGGGGATATGCTGCCCCAGGCCCTGGCCCTGGAAAAGGCCCTGCAGGCTTCCGCCGATGGCCGCACCGCCCCTGAAGCCCGTCAGGTGGCCGCCGCGGACGGCAAACCCGCCGCCCGTGATGTGGCAGATACGGAGGATACGGCGGCCGCTGCCGCCAACCCTGCCGCGCCCGCCCCGGACAAAGCCCCCAAACCGGCGCCGACGCCCGCAGTGCAGGCTCCCGCGGCTCTGCCCGTCAAGGACGCCAGCCCCGCAGCGCCGCAGCAGCCAACGGCAGCTGCCCACCGCGACAAAAGCGCTGCCGCCCTGGCCCAGGCCACGGCGGGGCTCAAGCCCTGGCCGGCAAAGGAACTTCTGGCGCGCTATACGGCAGGCAAAGCGAGCATGGCCCGGCTCAGGGCCGACAAAACGCGCTCCTGCTGGCGGCAGCCGTGGGAAGAGCTGCGCGATGATTTTTTGCGCGTCTACCTGGGCCGCAAAACCTGGGCCGCCGCCCCCGGCGCACTGTTCCGCGCGGCACAGAGCCAGGAAGCCCTGGCCGGCTGCTCTCACCTGAACGCCGAATACCGCCAGGCCCGCGACCTGTATCTGGCCCTGGCGGAAGAATTTCCCCGCAGTGCTTTGGCGGACGACGCCCTGCTGCACGCGGCCGCCCTGAGCTCCGGCCCTCTGAACGACCCGGCAGCGGCCCTGGCCCTGCTGGACCGCCTGGACACGGCTTATCCCAAGGGCGACATGCGCCCCCAGGCGGCGGAGCTGCGCGCCAGGCTCGCCGCGCCTTCCCTGGGCACAGCGCAAGCCGCCTCCGACGGCCCCGGCGCGGCGCAGACCGCCCCCGGCAGCGCGGGCGCAGCGGCTGCCCGCACCGCCCAGCCCCGGCACGTCAGCGATATGGCCCGGCAACTGGGGCTCACCGTGCGGCGGGTCTTCATTGACGCCGGGCACGGCGGCCGCGACCCAGGCACAAGCCACAACGGCGTGCTGGAGCGCGTCATTACCCTGGATGTGGCCAGGACTCTGGGCCGCCTGCTGGCGGCCAACGGCCTGGACGTGGTCTACAGCCGCACGGAGGACACAACCCTGGGCCTGCGCCAGCGCACGGATCTGGCCAACGCCGCCGGGGCGGATCTGTTTGTCTCCATCCACGTCAACGCCAATAACGACGCCAGGGTCTGCGGCTTTGAGACCTACTATCTGGATCTGGCGGCAGACCCGGAAGCCGCGCGCGTGGCCGCGCTGGAAAATGCGCACAGCGACCGCAGCCTGGGCGAAATGCAGAACGTGCTGGCCGACGTCATGCTCAACGCCAGGGTGCAGGAATCGCGGGCCCTGGCCCGCCAGGTGCAGCGCCTGGCGCTCTTCCGGCTGCAGCGGCGCGCCTTCAGCGTGCGGAACAACGGCGTCAAGTCCGCCCCCTTCCATGTGCTGCTGGGCGCGCAGATGCCCGCCGTGCTGGTGGAGCTTGGCTACTGCACCCACGCGGACGAAGCCCGCAACCTGAAAAATCCTCGATACCGCCTGGCCCTGGCCGAGGGCCTGGCCGAAGGCATCCTGGCCTACCGCGACCAACTGCTGCAGCGCCGCACGGCACAGAATTCCTTGACGCCGCAAGGGGCCGGTGCTATGTGAGGCAGGTCTTTCCGCCGTGCGCCCCTCGCGCGGGGAAGCGGTCCGATTTTTCTTTGCCGCCAAGGCACACGTGCAACTATACCGGGCTCCATAAAAATCAGTATCGGGGGAAGGAGAAATTCATGCGCAAGGTGTTCTCACTGGCTGTTATGGCCTGCCTGTTCCTGATGGGAACGGCCCATGCGGCTGACAGCTCAGCTGTGCCCGCGGTGAAAATCGGCGTCGTCGACATGCAGACCGTAGCCACGCAAAGCGAGCCTGCCCAGGCGGCCAAAAAGCAAATGGAAAACAAATTCGGCAAGGAGCGCGCCACGCTGGAAAAACAGGGCGAAGCGCTCAAAAAGAAGGCCGAAGCGCTCAAAAATCCCAAAGCCAGTGAAGAAAAAAAGCTGGACTTTATCCGCGCCAAGCAGGATCTGGACCAGAAGACCCGCAACTTTCTGCGCAAAGTGGAGCAGGAAGAAGTTAAACTGCGCCAGGACATGGTTACCCTGGTCTTCAGCGCCACCTATGAAGTGGCCCGCGCCAAGGGCTTCACGTTTGTTGTGGATGTGACCGCCGGCGGCGTGCTCTATGCAGACCAGTCCATGGACCTGACCCAGGACGTGCTGGCGGAAGTGAACAAACTGTACAAAGAAAAAACCGACGGCAAGGACGGCAAAAAGTAGCCCTGCCGGTTTCGCGCTTTCGGCCTCTCGACCCCAACGGGCCGGGAGGCTTTTTTGTACCCGCAATGCGGCGGCCCCGCGTGCGGGCCGCGGAAACGCCGTAGCGTCCCACACCAATCCTCAAGCAAGGAGGCTCCCATGCCGGATCAGATCCCCCAGCAGATGGACATTCAGCGCATTCTGCAACTGCTGCCCCACCGCTACCCCTTCCTGCTGGTGGACAGAGTGGTGGAGTGCGTCCCCGGATCGCACATCCGGGCCTATAAGAACGTCAGCATCAACGAGCCGTTTTTTCAGGGGCACTTTCCCGGCGCGCCCATTATGCCCGGCGTGCTCATTCTGGAAGCTCTGGCGCAGACCGGGGGGCTGCTGGCCGCCGCCGGGCTGGACGGCTTGGAAAACAAGCTCTTCCTCTTCACCGGGCTGGACGGCGTTAAGTTCCGCCGCCAGGTGCTGCCCGGTGACCGCCTGGACCTGGAGTGCGCCAACCTGCGCATGAAGCTCAACCTCTGCAAGATGGACGCGCGCGCGCTGGTGGACGGCAAATTGGCCGCCGAGGCCAAAATTACTGCCGCGCTGGGCGATCGACCGTAAGCCGCCCTGCCTTTCCCCCCGGCCGCCGAGGACGCGGCAGCGCGCCGTGCACCATGCGGCCTCCCCTGGGACGGTCAAACCGCTGCGCCCTTTGCGCGCACGCTTCCAGCTGCCACAAGGTAGGGCATTGCAACTTTGAAATGCCCTGGCGGCTGCGTGAGCAGACGCCCGCTGTGGAGGCATAGGCGCAATTTGTTTGCGCTGTTACGCGCCGAAACGCGCGTGCCTTAAACTTTGAGAACGCATATTCTCAAAGTTAATCTGCCCTACAGTAAGCTGCCCAGCCTGGGTACGCCCGGCGCGTCGCCTGAGGAGAATACCGTTTTTTGAAGGATGGGGGGCGTGGGGGAAGGGAGCTTTTGTTCACAAAAGTTCCCTTCCCCCACAAAAAAACGAACACACCTCCGCCCCAATTTCTCTTCCTATTCCTGCACGGCACGGCTTTCCACGGCCAGACGCTGGATCAGGGCTTCCATATTGTCAATGCCGGTGAGGCGCAGGCCCGCATCCCCTTGGGTGACGCGGCCCAGCACGGGGTAGGACTGACCGTTGCCGCCATCGCGCAGCACAAAAGGCACCAGCCAGCCCTGGCCGTCACGGCGGGCCTGGCCCACCTCGCGGATTTCCTTGCGCCCTGTGGAGGCGTCGGCAAAGAGCGGGGCCAGCAACCCCTGCGCTGCCGCGCCCGTGAGGGCGCGCCCGGCAAACGCGCCGGAGGCTATGCCGTTGTGGATGAACGCGCGCGACTCGCTGAGCAGCAGGGCGCGCACATTGCCGCCCATGCCGTCCTTGGTGGCCGCCTGCGAGAAAAGCAGGGCCAGCATGGGGGGAAGATCCTGGGAATCCTTCGGATCGCGCGCCCGGCGCACAAAAATGTCCAGGGCCTGCCGTCCACATCCACCAGGCGGTCAAAGGCGGCCGTATCAGCCGCATCAACGGCTTTGCCCGCCTCCAGCACGCACTGGCGGGCATCCGCCGCCAGGGCCATCCCGTCCTGGCAAACCACGACCAGAACAAACAGCGCAAAGCAGAGTGCGGCCAGACCGCGGCGCAGCTGGCCGGGCGCAGCAGCACGCGGCGCGGCAACACGACGGGCAACAGGTTTTGCGCTTGTTACGGCAAGGGGGCAGGGGCGCATAGTTCCTCCGGCACGCGGCCTTTGAGGGCCAGGGGCAGGCCGCAGTGCACCAGCAGCACCGTACCGCAGGCGGCGGCCAGACGTTGGTTGGCCAGGCCCAGCAAATCGCAGAACCTCCGGCCCACGGACGAAAGGGGGGTGAGGCCCAGGCCGACTTCCGCGCTCACCACGGCCAGAGGGCATGGGGGCGCGGCGACCACGGCGGCCAGGGCATCCACCTTAGCCAGAATGGCGGTTTCGTCCAGATCCTGGGCCATGAGGTTGGCAAGCCACAGGCTCACGCAGTCCAGCAACGCCGCCTGGGGCCGCTCCCCATCCGGACCTCCGCTGCCGGCCCGGCCTGCGGGGCCCTGGGGAAACTGCGCGCGCAACGCGCCCACGGGGTCCAGGCATGCCTCCAGGCAGCGCCAGCCGGGGCCGCGCTGGGCCTGGTGCCGCGCCACCCGCGCGGCCATTTCCGCATCCTCCGCCCGGCAGGTGGCCAGGTACAAGCGGCGGCGCGCCCGGCCCTCGACCCAGCGCTGGGCCAGCCCGCTTTTGCCGCTGCGCACGCCGCCCACAAAGAACAGGGCCTGGGGCCTCAACGCCCCAGCCCTCCTGCGGGCGCGCGGGGCGCAAGATCCTGCGGACCGGCCGCCGGGGCCAGCACGCTGGCTCCGGGCGCAGGCCCGGCGGTGGGCCGCGGCGCTGCCGTGCCCGTCTGAGCGCAACGGCGGGCCAGATCCCGCAGAATGCCCGCGGAACTCTGCACCGCGGCCCTTGCCTGGGCGTTCTCGCGCAGGCGGCGATCCACCCACTGAGCCACAAACAGCAGCGTATCGTCGTCCAGGGCCTGTCCGCCGCCCTGACGCACGGCCCCCACCAGGGAGCGCTGCACGGCGGCGCGTTCTTCTAAGGCGCGGCGGTAACGGGCGCTCAGGCCGTCCGCCCGCAGCTGCGCCGTGGCGATTTCGGTTTCGCCGGCCTTGTTTTCCCGCAGTTCGTCCAGGGCAAATACGGCTTCGGCCATCTGGCTGTTGATGTCCACCACGGCCTGAGCGGCCTGCTCCAGCTGATGCAGCCGCTTGTCCAGATCGGACTGGGCGGCTGCGGCCTCCAGCGCGCCGGCCAGGAGCACGGCGCGCCCGGCCACGGCCATATGCAGCTGGCGCGTCTGCTCCGGCGTGAAGTTGCGGGCCAGGGCCTCCCGATTCAGATCTTCCAGGAAACGATCCACATACAGGGCGTACAGGCCCTGCAGCATGGTGGGGTGGAAGGCGTAACGCAGCAAGGCCGCCCTTCCGCCACCGGGCCCGCCGGCAATGCCGGGCAACCGCGTGCCGTAGCGCTGGTTCAGCCCCTGCACGCTCACCTGCAGGACGCCGCCGTGGGGGCCGGGCTTGAAGCGCCCTGCCAGGTAAGCGGCCAGATCCTGCACAAATTCCGGCCGCACCCGGCTGTCTTCCGTCACCTTTGGGGGAACGGCCTCAGCCGTCTGCACGGCAGGCCCCGAAGCGCCGTCCTGTACGCCGGTCTGTCCCACAGATCCTTGCACGGTCTGCCCCGCCAACGTGCCGGGGGCCGTTACCGGGCTCAACACAGAAGGGGGCGGAGGCGGCGGGGCGTCCCGCAGCACGTTGCCCACCCCGGCCAGGGGGGTGCCGCTGGTGGCGTTGTCAATAACGGACGCGGCCTCCTCCCGCCAATGGTCGCGGGTGGCTTTGTCGCGGGTGAGCCAAAAGGCCGTACCGCCCACGGCCAGCGCGGCCAGCACGGCCAGAGTCACGGCCTTGCGCGCGCCGGCCCCGGCGGGCCTGGGCTTGGGCAGGTTGGTGATGTCCGCCGCCGGCGGCGCCTTTTTTTCCAGTTTCATGCGGTGCCTCCGTGAGTCTTGCCGCGCCGGGCAAGCGCGGCGGGGCCGGGCCGTTTCCCTGCCCGGGCACGGGCAGTCTAACATTGCCCCGGCCCGGCTGTGAAGACTTTTTCACGACACTTTCTGGATTTCCTGTTGGTACGGGCGGTTGCGTCGGTTCTACCCGCGCCTCCGGCGGGCCGCACGGGCGCGGGACGGGAAACGGAACGCGCGTTGCGCCCCAGTGGCGGAGGGCGTATAGTCTCTGGGCCGAAAGCCCGGCACCCCTGTAACCAGCAAGCCTCTTTACCCAGGGAGCGTTCCTATGCTTACCCCGCCCAACATCCTGACCATCGCGGGCTCCGATTCCGGCGGCGGCGCCGGCATCCAGGCGGATCTGAAAACCATCATGGCCCTCGGCGGCTACGGCATGAGCGTCATCACCGCGCTCACGGCCCAGAACGGCTGCGGCGTCGCGGGCATCCACGCCCCGGATCCGGAATTTGCGGTTCTGCAGCTCAAGACCGTGCTGGAGGGTTTTCCCGTAGCCGCGGCCAAGACGGGCATGCTCTTTTCCGCGCCCATCATCCGCGCCCTGGGACTGGCGCTGCGCAACCGCGCCTTCCCCCTGGTGGTGGACCCGGTCAGCGTAAGCCAGAGCGGCAGCCGCCTCTTGCAGGAAGACGCCGTAACCGCCCTGGTGGAAGAAATGCTCCCCGGCTGCGATCTGCTCACCCCCAACCGGCCCGAAGCCGAAATGCTCACGGGGCTGCGCATCAAAAATCTGGACGACGCCGCCAAAGCCGGAGAAAAACTCCTGACCATGGGGCCCAAGGCCGTGCTCATCAAGGGCGGCCATATGGAAAGCAGCGTGATGGTCACAGATTGCCTCTGCCTGCCCGGCGAGCCCCCCAAACGTCTGCCCCAGGCCAAGGTGGAGACCGCCAACAACCACGGCACGGGCTGCACGCTCTCTGCCGCCATCGCCACGGGCCTGGGCAAGGGCCTGCCCCTGCAGGCGGCCGTGGCCCGCGCGCAGGAATTTCTCAACCTCGCCCTGCGCAAAAGTTACGCCCCTGGCAAAGGCTGCGGACCGGTCAACCACGCGGCGGGGCTGCGCCCGGCATAGTTGCCTTACCAAAACGCGGCCGCGCCGCATACGGTTTTGGCCCGCTGTTTGCAGCTCCGCCAGCGGCAGCATTCCGGGCGTCAAAATCAAGGCGGTGCGCGCGTGCCTTTTCGTTTCAGCATGCAAAAAGTGCTCGAATACCGTGAGCAACTGGAAGAAGAGGCCCGCGTGCAGCTGGCCCAGCAGGAGCTTCGCCTGCGCCGGATCCGGGAAGAGCAGGCGCGCTGCGACGCCGCCCTCAGGGCCGCCGAGGCCCGCCTCTGCGACCCGGCCTGCATGGACACGGCGGAACGCTGGCTGCAGGAGCAGTACGCCAAGGGTCTGCGCGCCGACGCGGCCAACCTGGACCGCCAGGCGCGCATGCAGGAAACGCTGACGGACGAGGCCCGTCGCCTGCTGGCCGCCCGCGCTGTGGACAAAAAGCTGCTGGAAAAACTCCGCCAACGGCAGCAACGGCAGTACGCCCGTGAGGAATACCTGAAGGAGCAGCGCGTCAATGACGAAACAGCCACCCTACGCTACAAAGCGCCCACTCTCTAGACTGTTCCGCTGGCTGGCGGCGCTGTGCTGCTTCAAACTGGTGGTGCTGGGCGCGCTGCTGCTGGATATTCCCCTGCCGGAGCTTTTTCCTGCGGCAACAACGCCGCAAAAGGCCGCGCCCGCGTCGGCCCGCGCCCCCGGTGCCGTCAATACCGCCGCCAATGACGTTGCCGTGACCGCAGTTTCGGCCCCTGTGGCCCAGGCCCCGCGGGAGAACGAAAATCCATTGCAACCCCAGGCGCAAAGGGCGGCAGCGGCTCCTGCCGCCACGGCAGCTCCGCCCCAGGGCGCGGCCGCCGCGCGCCTGGCGGCCGCAGCCAAGCCCGGCGCGCCCTTGCCGCACGCTTTGTCCGATGCGGATCTGCCCGCGCCCCGGCCCACGCCGCCGCCCACGGCCCATCCCGCCCCTGAAGGAAGCGCCGCCCTTGCGCACCCTGCCCTGCCCGATCCTTTGCCCGCGCCCAGCGTGGCTCCGGGCACGGTTCCGCCCCAACCCGCTCCCCTGCTGGCCGCAGCCCCCGCCCCCGCCCCGGCGGCGGACGGCTGGCTGGACGCTCTGGGCCTGACCCGACTGCCCATCCCCGGCCTGGGCAGCGTGCGGGCCGCCCAGGCAGCCGCCCTGGACATGCCCGTGCCGCAGACCCCGGCCACCGGCGCAACGTCCCCCTTTACCCCGGCGGCGCAGACCGCGCCCCTGAGCCTGCCCGGCGCGCCCGCCATTCCGGCCGACATCCCCCGGGGCCAGAGCGCCGACGGCAGCCCCTTGCCGCCGCGCGGCAGCGCAGACGTGCCGCCCTTGCCGCAACCTTCGTCCTCCACGGGGCTTGCGCCCGCGCCCGCGCCCGCCGTGCGCCCCGCGCCCGCGCCCACGGACCCCAACATCAAAGCGCAGGAACTGGCCCGCCAGCAGCAGGACATCCTTACCCTGCGACGGCAGATGGACCAGCGCCTCAAAGACCTGCAAAGCGCCGAAAAAAAGGTCCAGGACATGATCCGCGAGGCCCGGGGACTGGAAGACGAAAAAATCCGCAAGCTGGTGCTCACCTACGGCCAGATGAAGCCCAAGGCCGCGGCCAAGGCCCTGGAAACCATGGACGAACGGGTGGCCGTGCGCATCCTTTCGGGCATGACGCCCAAACAATCAGGTGAAATTCTTACCTATATGAATCCCAAGCAGACGGCCAAACTCACGGAGCTCATCACCCGCATGAGGCTGCCTGAATAATGCGCCTCAAACTGCTGCTGGCCTATGTGGGCACACGCTACAGCGGGTGGCAGATCCAGGAAAAAGCCGACCCGCCGCCCACCATTCAGGGCGCGCTGGAGGCCGCCTTGCGCCGCATCACGGGCCTGGCCGTGCGCGTGCACGGGGCGGGCCGCACGGATGCGGGCGTGCACGCCCACGGCCAGACGGCCCACTGCGACGTGCCGGAAGACCGCGCCCCGCGCGACTGGCGGCACAGCTGCAACGCCGTGCTGCCCAGGGACATCCGCGTGCTGGCCGCCGCGCCCGCCGCGCCGGATTTCCACGCCCGCAAGGACGCCCTGCACAAAACCTACGTCTACCAGTTCTGGCAGGAGCGCGCCTTTACCCCGCCTTCCCTGATTCCTTTTGTCTGGAGCTGCGGCCCCCTTGACGCGGCGGCCATGCGCGCGGCCCTGCCCCACCTGCTGGGCGCGCATGACTTTGCCGCCCTGCGCAACGCGGGCACGGATGTGGAAGGCACAGTGCGCACAGTGCTGGACGCCCGGCTGGAGGCCGCCCCACCCTGCCCCTGGTACCCGGCGCACAAGCCCATGCTGCTCTTCCGCGTTACGGCCGACGGCTTTCTGAAGCAGATGGTGCGCAACATGGCGGGCCTGCTGGCCGCCTGCGGCCAGGGCAGGCTGGACCCCGCGCGCGTCCCGGCGCTGCTGGCCGCGCACGACCGCCGGGCCGTGCCCTCGGTCACAGCCCCCGCCGCGGGCCTTGCTCTGGCGCGGGTGACGTATAAAACAGAATCTTTTTACTGAAAAATCCGGACCGGAAGCGACAGGGCGCACCGGCACGCGGCCGCCCGCCAGGCTGGCAGGCCCAAGCCGCTCCCTCCCTCAGCGCCTGCGGTCCTTGCGCCGCTTGCGCTGGCGCAAGGTTACCCGCCACAGCCAGGAAGCCACCAAGCCTATGGCCACGCCGCCGAAGGCGTAGAGCGTCTGCGCCGCCATGTGCGGCCGGTCAAAGCCCCACTGCGCGGCCTTGTTCAGCGAAGGATGGTAAAGCGCCCAGGCTACGGCCGCGGCCAGGCCCAGCGCCCCCAGCGCGCCCGCCAGCCAGAAGGGGGGGATAGGTTCCTCCCAGAAAAAAGACGAACGGTAGAAGCGTCGCCGGGCCAGACATACGGTCAGCAGCACCACGCCCACCATGAGGGCCGTGATCCAGGAAAAACCGTTGAGCAGCGAGCCCGCCGCGCCCAGGCCAAGAAAAAGCGCCGCCAGCCGGAAGGCCCTGGCCTGCCGCCGCTCCAGGCCGTAGGAGACGAACAGCAGGGCCCCGCCGCTCACGGCGGTGATAAAGTGCCCCACAGCCACCACCTGGTAGGGGATGAGCTCCCGCAGCATATGCAGGATGTGGCGGCCCGGCGGCAACAGGGCGGAGGTCAGCAGGATGGCCCCGGCCGCAAACACCATGTAGGCCGAAATGGAGTGCGAAAGCACGGAAAGCCAGCGCCCGGCCTCGCGCAGCATGTTGCGACGCTGGCGCACCTCGTACACGGCCAGAAGCAGGGCTGCGGCCAGCAGCGGCAGGATAAAGTAGATCAGGCGAAAGAGCAGCACCGCCGCAAAGACCGCCTGCTCGTGCGCGGTATGGGTCAGGTGCAGGATGACCAGCTCAAAAACCCCCACCCCGCCGGGGATGTGGGTGAGCACCACGGCCACCTGAGCCAGCAGGTAGCTGGGCAGAAAATCCAGGAAACTGATGCCCATCTGACCTGGCAGCAGCACATACATGCAGGCGGCGGCGGCAATGATGTCCACCCAGGCCACCAGGGCCTGAGCAAAGGCGATGCGCGGCGCGGGGAAGACAAATTCCTTGCCGAAGATGTGCACGGGCTTGCGCACCACGCAGCAGAGCACCAGATAGGAGCAGGCGATAAGGGTGAGCCCCACGCCCAGGATGCGGATGTCCTGCAGGGGCATTTTGGCCAGCAGTTCGCCGGGGATGACGGGCGGGGCCAGCATGAAGATGACGCCGCACAGCCCCAGCACCCCCACCCAGAAGGTGACGGCCAGCATGAGCACCAGGCGCACGATTTCAGCCAGGGAAAAGCCCCAGGCCGAATAAAACCGGAAGCGCACGCTGGTGCCGCCGAGCAACGCGCCGAAATTGTAGCTCACGGCCTGGCCCACAAAGGAGACCAAGGCCACCCGCGGCAAGGGCAGGGTTTTGTGGATGGCCTTGAGGGCCAGCCAGTCATAGCCCACCAGGATGATGTAGTTGACCGCCATAAGCAGGAGCGAAGCCCCGATGCGCGCCGTGGAGATCTGGTTGATGCTGGCGCGGATTTCGGCCATGCTATAGCTTTTGAGCTTGTGGTAGAGCAAATAGACGGCCAGCAGAAAAATAGCCGTTACCAGCACGGGTCCGAGGTAGCGCAAGTATTTTTTCATGGCCTGCCGGGGTTGGGTTGTGCGCCGGAACGTGGAAAGGCGATTTGGTCAACATATACGCTGTGCCGCCGCCGCGCAAGGGCGCATCCGGGACACGGGGCTTGACCCTTTTGCTTCTGGAGGGTAGTGTAAAAAAACGGTTACGGTACTGCTCCCGGTTTGCGGGCCGGTGAGCGCGGCTGCGGTCGTTGCCGACCGTCCCGATTTTCCCCCAAAAGCTCCAAAAATTTTTTGCGCTCGCTCCGCTGCTTGGGCAGCGGCGCTTTTTTTGCGCTTGCGAGGTTTGACATGACAATGACGAGTATCCCCATTTCCGTGCAAGGCTACAAAAAGCTGGAGGAAGAGCTGGCCCGCCTGAAAAGTGAGCGCCCGATCATCATCCAGGCCATCAAGGAAGCCCGCGAGGAGGGCGACCTGCGCGAAAACGCGGGTTACGACGCCGCCCGCGAGCGCCAGGGCATGGCCGAAGCGCGCATCAAGTATATTGAATCCCGCCTGGCCCTGTACCAGGTTATCGACCTGGACAAGCTCAGGGGCGACAAAGTCGTGTTCGGCGCTACCGTGGACGTGGAGGATGTGGACAGCGGCGAGGCCCGCACCTATACCATTCTCGGCCCTGACGAAGCGGACCCGGCCAAGGGCTCCATCTCTTTCCTCTCGCCCGTGGGTCAGGCCCTGCTGGGCCGCGAAGAAGGCGACGAGGTTACCGTGGATATCCCCCGCGGCCGCGTCACCTATGAAGTGACCGGCATCCGCTTTCAGGGCAGCGCGGTGCTGAAGTAAGCCCCGATCCCGCACCCTCGGCCCTGCGCCGCGCCAGCCGCAACCTTTCCGCCCTCTTGGGGGGGCAGCTTCCCGCCGCATCTCGCCCCCGCCCGTTCTCCAGTCAGTGCCGGAGCCCGGGCGGGGGTCGTTTTTTCCTGCTGCGCAAAAACCCGCGGAAAGGGCGCATAAGACTTGGCAGAACCCGCCCGCGTTTGCTAGGCTGCTCCCTCAAGGGCACGGCGGCAGACGCGCCGCCCCGTCCCGCGAGCCCCGTCGCCACGCCGACTGTTTGTCCACGCAACCCAAGGCTCTTTTATGAATCCGACGCTGCCGCGTCTGCTTTACATTCTGGCCGCCCTCGCCTGGTATCTGCTGCTCTGGCATACGCCCGTCACTATTTTTATGGCGGCCTGCCTCTCCTGCCTTACCCTGCCCCAATACCGCCACCTCTGCCGCAAAGGACGCATCTGGCGGCAACGGCTGGACCGCAGCCGCCCCGTCACCCGCCGCCAGCGCCTCTTGCTGGGCCTGAGCCGCCAGGCCCCCCTGTGCGGCTATATTGTCATGATTCTGACCTGCCTCATCGCGCCCATCGCCACTCTGGCCCTGCTGGTCACACCCCAGGCCGCCGCGGGCTTCAGCCGCCTTAAGGAGCTCCAGGCCAACAACTTCCAGCTGCCGCCGGAATGGGTGTCCACGCTGCAGGACTGGCGCATGAGCCTCTCGGAATACCCCCGGGTGGAGCGCCTTGTTGACGACTTTCTGCAAAAGGTGGACGCCTTTCTGGGCGACGCCATCAGCACCCTGCTCACCCGGGGGGTGGACGTGCTGGGCGGCACCATGACCGTGCTCTGGACGAGCTTTCTCTTCGTCACCCTCACCATTCTCTTCACGGTTTACGCCGGGCATATCCGCAAAATCAGCGCGCGCATCTTCCGCATTCCTCAGGCCATGCTGCGCCGCTTTACCGGCACCATCCACCGGGCCCTGCGCGCCATCATGCTGGGCATCGTTCTCGTGGCCCTGGCCCAGGGCGTGCTCTGCGGCATCGGCTTCAGCGCCGCGGGCGTCAAGCAGCCCGCCTTCTGGGGCATGCTGGCCACCCTGGTGGCCCCCATCCCCATGGTGGGCACGGCCCTGATCTGGCTGCCGCTCTGCCTTTCGCTCTGGTTCACGGGGAAAACCATGGCCGCCGTGGGCCTGGCCCTCTGGGGCTCCCTGGCCGTGGCGGGCGTGGACAACGTGCTGCGGCCCCTGTTTTTACGGCAGGGCATCAACGCGCCCTTTTTTGTGCTCATCATTTCCATCCTCTGCGGTCTGGCCAGTTTCGGTCCCGTGGGCCTCATCGCCGGCCCCGTGCTGCTGGCCTTTGCCATGCAGGCAGTGGAAGAAGCCAACCGCATCTACCAGCATGGCTAACTGCGAATCCGCAAACGACACCCGCGCCCTGCCGCCCGCAAAGGTCGCCCCGCGCCGCGTTCCGGCCCTGCTTTTTCTGCTGCTTGTCCTCCAGCTTGTTCTGGCCCCGGCGGCGCGCGCAGCTCTGGGCGGGGTGCGCGCCGCCATCCTCATCAACATGAACACGGGCAAAGTGCTCTTCGCCAAAAATGCGGACGCCCCCATCCCACCGGCATCCCTCACCAAGGTCATGACCATGTACCTGACCCTGGACGCCGTGCGGGGCAAGAAACTGCGCCTGCAGGAAAAAATTCGCATCCGGCCCGATGTCGCCCGGGTGGGCGGTTCCTCCATGCATCTGCGCACGGGAGAAAGGGTCGCCGTGAGTCAACTGCTGACCGGCATGGCCGTGGCCTCCGGCAACGACGCCGCTACAGCCCTGGCCCTGCGCGTGGGGGGCAACCAGCGGCAGTTTGTCCGGGCCATGAACGCCAGGGCCCGCAGCCTGGGCCTGCGCCGCACGGCCTTTAAAAACCCCACCGGTTTGCCCGCCGCCGGGCAAAAAACCACCGCCCGCGACATGGCCGCCCTGGTCCGCGCCTATCTGCGCAGTCACCCCTCGGCCCAGGTTTTCCACAGCACCCGCTTCTTTACCCACCGGGGCCGCACCATGCGCAACACCAACGCCCTGCTGGGCACGGTGCCGGGCGTCAACGGCCTGAAAACCGGCTGGACGGTAGCCTCCGGCTACAACCTCATTGTCACCGCCCAGCGGGGCAAAACCCGCCTGCTGGCCGTGGTGCTGGGCGGCAGCAGCCGCAACCTCCGCGACGGCGCGGCCCGCAGGCTGGTGGAAGCCGGGTTCCGCGCGCCGGGCTCGCCCAAGGCAGTAAAAAAAGCCCTGGGCAGAAGATAAGCCCGCACAAGGCAAGGGGTGCGGCGCAGCCCCCTCTCCCGCCCCGCGCCGCGCGCAGACCGGCTGCGCCCAAGGACGCAAAGCCGGAACGCCCCTGAACCGCCCTGCCCTCCAAAACCCCACAAAAAAGCCCCCAAGGTCATCGCTGTCCTGAGGGCCCGGGAAAGGCCAACGCCCTACGGCATTCCAACGTTGAAATGCCGTAACGCCTGGCGGCCGCCTGTGCGCCGCCGCAGCATTGCGCTCATGCGGGGGCTCTGGGCGCTACTCCGCAGCGTCCAGCGGAAACCAGTACGGCTTCAGGAAGTGCAGGCGGCACACCTCGCCGGTCTGAGGGCCCCGGTCGTAGCGGCCTTTCTGCACGCGCACTTCCTGCCCGCCCACACGAATCTGATAGTCGATGATCTCCCCAAAAAAGGTGCGGCGCTCCACAGTGCCAGGCACGCCGCCCTCATCCGCGAACTCGATTTCATTGGGGCGGCTTGCCATGGTGCCCTTGCCCGCGCGCACGATGGCCGCCTCCGGCACGCAGCCGGAGGGGAACGGCGCGGCCACGCCGTCCAGCGCCATGGCGTTCTCGGTCACTTCCATATCCGTGAAATTGGAAAGCCCGATGAAGCTGAACACAAACCTGTTGGCGGGTTTGGTGTACACCTCAAGCGGCGAGGCTATCTGTTGCACCACCCCGTTTTTCATCACCAGGATGCGGTCCGAAAGGGCCATGGCTTCGGACTGATCGTGCGTTACATACATAATGGAAAAGCCGTAAAGTTTTTGCAGCTCTTTGATTTCAAACCGCATTTCTTCCCGCAGGTGCGGATCCAGGCTGGAGAGGGGTTCGTCCAGGAGCATCACGGAGGGGTTGATGGCCAGGGCGCGCGCCAGGGCCACCCGCTGCTTGCCGCCGCCGGAAAGCTCCGCCGGGCTTTTTTTAGCCACATCCAGCAGGTTGGTGTGGCGCAGCGCCTCGGTGGTGCGTTTGTCTATTTCCGCCGCCGTGGTCTTTTTGATGCGCAGGGGAAAGGCCACGTTTTCGTACACGCTCATGTGCGGCCAGACGGCAAAGGCCTGAAACACCATGCCGAAATCGCGCTTTTCCGGCGGCAGGTAATATTTTTTGGCGCCGGAGGAAAGCAGCTTGTCGTTGACGCTGATCTCCCCTTCATCCAGGTCTTCAAAGCCGGCCACCATGCGCAGGGTTGTGGTTTTGCCGCAGCCAGAGGGCCCGAGCATGGAAAAGCATTCGCCGTCGCCGATCTGGAGATTCAGCGAAGAAACGGCCTTAACCTTGCCAAAATACTTGCTTACGTTGGTCAGTGTAATGGACATGCTCAGGCCTGCTTGGTTTTGGCAAAGTGGTTGATGATGGTCTGCCCCGTCACGATAAGGATCAGCGCTATGCCTGCCAGGGCGGCCGAGGTTACTGTTTCCCCGTCCTCATTGAGGGTGTAGATGGCCACGCCGATGGTGCGGCTGGTGGTGCCGTAGAGCATGACGGAAACCGTCAGCTCGCGCAGGGCCGGCAAAAAGATGAGGAAAAAGGCCGCCACCATGCCGGGCCGCACCAGGGGCAGCACAATATCGCGCAGGGCCTGCCACATGGTGGCCCCGCAAGCGCGGGCCGCCTCCACCAGCGAATCGTGCACCTGCTCCAGCGCGGCGGAATTGGCCTTGAGCGAAAAGGCCATGTAGCGCGCGATATAGGCGATAAGGATGATCCAGATGGTATTGTACAGGTTGATGCCGAAGCGGCCGCTCCAGGCCAGAATAACGCCCAGGGCGATAACGGAACCGGGAACGGAAAACGGCAGCATGCCCAGAAATTCCAGTATGCCCTTGCCGCGCACCTGCATCTTGACGATGACGTAAGAAATCATCACCCCGGCGAACATGGTGATGGTGGCGGCGGCCAGGCCGAGGCCGATGCTGTTTTTGATGGCCTGCTGGGTCTGATCCCACTCAAAGAGCACGTACTTGTAGTTCTCCAGCGAGAGATTCTCCCAGGTGATGGGCACGCCGTAGGTCTTCAGCCCGCCCACCAGGAAGATGGTCACCGTGGGCAGCACGATGGTTACGCCGATGTAGAGCAGACAAAAGACGAACAAAGGGGTGCGCAGGCCGCGCAGCTTCAGCTCCATGGGGCGGAAACTTTTGCCCGCGATGATCTGGTATTTGCCAGACCCCAGAATTTTGCGCTGCAGCCAGATGATGCAGGCCGCCGTCACCACCAGCACCGAGGCCAGCACGGTGCCCGTGCGGATGGAATCGAAGCTGCCCGCGCTCTGGTGGATGCGTTCGTAGATCAGGGTGGGGATGTTGTAGATGCCCACCTCTATGCCCAACACGGCCACCGTGCCGAAGTGGGCCATGGAGTACAGCATGATGAGCAGCGCACCGGAAAGAATGCTGGGCATCACCAGCGGCAGGGTTATCTTGCGGGTAATGGTAAAGAGCCCCGCGCCGGAAATCCGGGCCGATTCCTCCAGCGTGGGGTCCATGCGCTCCAGCGCGCCGCAGACCTGAATAAAAACAAAGGGGAAAAGGTACATGGTTTCGATGGCGATAATGCCGCCATACGAAAAAATGTTGAACAGCGCATCTTCCGCGCCGGTAAGGTCGCGCCACAAGCGGTTGATGTAGCCCGCGCGGGGAGAGAGCAGCATCTTCCAGGCCAATGCCCCGATGAACGAAGGCAGCATAAAGGGCACCAGGAACATGCTTTTCATAAACCCCTTGTAGGGGATGTCGGTGCGCGTCACCAGCCAGGCGAAGAAGGTGCCCACAGTAGTGGCGCACAGGGTTACGCCGCTGGCGATGAACAGCGAGTTCAGCAGGGCCTGATACGTTTCGCCCTCGCTGAGGGTTTTGACCACGTCCGCCGCATTGAACTTGCCGTCAACAAAGAAGGCGTTGAAAAAAATGAGGGCCACCGGCACCACAACCACGATGACAAGAATGGCAATGGACAGAAACAGAATAACTTCCGCCACGCCGAAAGAATGTTGTCGTTTGACCGCTTGCATACCTGTCCGCCTGATTTGAGATGGATGCGCCACCCCGGGCCGCGCCGCAGCCGGCGCAGGGGCATGGGGCCGCGCGTGCTTTTTTATTTGAACCAATGCGCGTTGCGCAGGGTAAAAACGCAGTCTTCGCCTTCTTTAAAAAGACGATCGTTTGCCAGGGCCTCGTGCGTATCCACGGCGGTGCGCAGGCACTGGCCGCCCACCTCCAGCTGGTAGTCCATAAACGCGCCCAGGAAACTGGCCCGGCGCACCGTGGCCCGCACGCCTTCGCCCGTGCGCCGCAAAACCACGTCCGAAGGACGAAAGCCCACCCTGAGCTCCCCGTCCAGGCCGGCTTCAGGCAGCAGGGGAAAGGCCTGCCCCGCCAGATCGGCCGCGCCGTCCCGCGCCGTAACGTGCAAAAAATTGCTCATGCCCAAAAAGGAAAACACAAATTCGTCAACAGGCCTGGCAAAAAGCTCCGCCGGGGCGCCCACCTGACGCAACGCGCCCTGCTCGTCCATCACTGCCATGCGGTCCGAAATGGCCAGGGCAATTTCCTGATCATGAGTGACATACAGGATGGTGACCCCAAGATTTTTTTGCAGCGCCTTGATCTCAAAGCGCATTTCCTCCCGCAGGTTGGCGTCCAGGTTGTTCAGGGGTTCGTCCAGCAAAAGCAGGCTGGGCTGGGCCACCAGGGCGCGGGCCAGGGCCACGCGCTGCTGCTGCCCGCCGGAAAGCTGCGAGGGCAGGCGGTCTTCCATGCCCGTGAGGTTCACGTCGTTGATGCTTTTTTGCACCAGTTTCGCCGCTTCCGCCGGATCGGCCTTGGCGATTTTGAGGGGATAGCCCACATTTTGCCGTACCGTCATGTGCGGCCACACGGCATAATCCTGAAAAACAACCCCCAGGCTGCGCTGTTCCGCAGGCAGAAAAACGCCGGTTCCGGCGTCGGCCACCACCTCGGAACCAATGCGCATGCTGCCTGCGTCCAGCGACTCAAAACCGGCGATAATGCGCAAGAGCACCGTCTTGCCGCAGCCGGAAGGCCCGATGAGCGTAAAGCACTCGCCGTCTTCCAGCTTCAGGGAAAGATTCTGCAATACCTTATGGTCGCCATAGGATTTTGAAATGCCGTCAAGTACGATTTCCGCCATAAACTGTCCTTATGCGGGCCGCGCGTCGGCCGCGGCCATTCAGAGGGGGACGCCCCTTCCCGAAAGCGAGGGCGTCCCCCTGCGGCGTTGCCCGGCCGGCGCGCGCTCCTGCGGCGGGCGTCGGCCGGACGTCACACGATTGTCATCCTATTGTAACTATTTTGCCATCATGATGTCGGTAAATTTTTTAATGGTGGCTTCCTTATCGTCAAGAATCTTCTGGTAATCAATTTTAAGGCTGCGCGCCATGGCTTCCTCGCCGGAAGGCAGGCCGTATTCCTTGCCGGGGGCTATGCCTTTGCGCACGGGCAGGGTGCCCTGCTCGGCCAGAATCTTCTGCCCTTCTTCAGAAAGCAGAAAATCCACAAACTTTTTGGCGGCGTCCAGGTTGGGCGTGCCCTTGAAAATGGCGGCGGGGCTGGGGATAACGAGCATCTCCGGCGGGTAGGCCAAGGCAAGGTCCGCGCCCTTTTTGATCTTTTCGTTCACAATATAGTCAACGCCGATGCAGGCGAGCAGGTCGCCGGAGGCCGTGTCGTCCACCACCTGGCCGGAGCCCTTGCCGATGCGCGCGCCGTTTTTATGCACGTTTTCAACATAGTCCCAGCCGAACTTATCCACCAGCAGCTGAATGCTCATGTACGCGGTGCCGGAAAGGGCCGGGTTGGCAATGCCGAAGGCTTTTTTGAATTCGGGCTTGGTCATGTCGCTCCACTGCGTGGGCGGCTGCTTCACATAGCGCTTGTTGTAGGCGATGCCCAGGGTGCCCAGGCGGACGGCCGTAAACGAACCGTCAAAATCATTAAACGGATTGATGACGTTGGGCATCTCCGGCGAGACGTATTTTTCCAGAATGCCCTCGGCGCGCATGTTGAAAAAGTCCGGCACTTCGCTGGTCCAGATGACGTCGGCCATAATTTTGCCCGATTGCCGCTCGGTGGCAATCTTGGCCATCAGCTTGCCGGCCCCGGCAGACTGATAATCAACAGATATATCAGGGTATTTTTTAACAAAAGCCTCTTTCATGGAACCGATGATGGATTCCTTCAGCGAGGTGTAGACCACCAGTTTTTCCGCCGCAGCGGCAGAAACCGCAGAGGCCGCCCACAAGACGACCGCTAAAAAAAGAATGCCGTAACGTTTCATTTTTTTTTCCACTCCACTCATGAAAGGTGCTCGGGCAAAAGCCGCGTTCCGGGCTACAGCGCCCCCAAAAAACAAGCGTTTCTGCACGGTATCCAAAGCAGGGTGTGATGACAATCCATTTTTCCGCCATATGGGCAAGGCAGGACAAGCCTCCCACTTCTGATAAAGGCGACTGCTGCCCGGCCTTCCGGCAAAAGTTCTGTGCAAGGCTTTGGGGCCCCCGCGGCCCGGGCGCGCCGACGGCAGCCCCGGCTACTTGCCAAGTTTGGCCAGCAGGGTTTTGCGGTTGATGCCCAGGCGGCGCGCAGCCTCGCTTTTGTTGCCGCCCACCTGTTCCAGGGTGTCCTGCACGGCCAGGCGCTCGATTTCTTCCAGCGTCATGTGGGCGAAATCCGGGCGGGAGGCGGGGCGGGGGGCCTCCTCCCCGGCGACAATGGTGGGGGGCAGCTCCCGTTCGCTCACATACTCGCCCACCAGCAGCACCACGGCGCGCTCCACGGCGTTCTCCAGCTCGCGCACGTTGCCGGGCCAGGAATGCTTGAGCAGACGGTCCATGGCCGTGGGGGTGAAACCCTTGACGCCCTTGCCGTTGCGCTGGGCAAAGATTTTGAGAAAGTGCATGGCCAGCAGGGGGATGTCCTCCCGCCGGTCGCGCAGGGGCGGCAGGGTCAGGGCCACCACGTTGAGGCGGTAGTAAAGATCCTGACGAAAGCGGCCTTCGGCCACCTCCTGGGCCAGATCCTTGTTGGTGGCGGCCAGAATGCGCACGTCCACCTTAAGGGGCTGGTCCCCGCCCACGCGCTGGATCTCCCGCTCCTGGATGACGCGCAGCAGCTTGACCTGCATGGAAAGGGGAATCTCCCCGATCTCGTCCAGAAAAATGGTGCCCTTGTGGGCGGCCATAAAGCGGCCTTCACGGCGTTTTTCCGCCCCGGTAAACGCGCCCTTCTCGTGGCCGAAAAGCTCCGATTCCAGCAGGGTTTCGGTAAGGGCCGCGCAGTTTACGGTCACATAGGGCCCGTTGCGGCGGGCGCTGTTGGCGTGGATGAGCCGGGCCATGACCTCCTTGCCCGTGCCCGATTCGCCGGTGATGAGCACCGTGGCCTCGGAAGGCGCAATGGCCGCCGCCAGATCCAGCACCTGACGCATGGCCGGGCTCTGGCCGATGATCTGGCGGGCGTCAAAGGCGGCGGCCAGTTCGTGGCGCAGGCTGCGCACCTCGTCCTTGAGGGTGGCGTGGTCCAGGGCGCGCTTCAGGGCCAGCTTGAGCACGTCAAAGGCCAGGGGCTTGGTCAGGTAGTCGTAGGCTCCGGCCTTGAGGGCTTCCACGGCCCCGGCCACGTCGGAGTAGGCCGTCATGATCAGGATGGGGATGGCCGGATTGTAGGCCTTGATGGCGCGGGTGGCCTCCACGCCGTTCATGCCGCCCATGCGCACGTCCATGAGGATGAGGTCAAAGGGCCGCTCCCGGCAAAGGGCCACGGCGGCCTCGCCGTTGTCCAGGCCGGTGGGGGCGTAGCCCCATTCCTCCAGCAGGGCCTCCAGCATTTCGCGGTGGTTGCGGTCGTCGTCCACCACCAGCAGCTGGATGGATTTTTGCGCGTTCATCGTTGGTTTTTCTCCGTGTCGCCGCGGGCTGGGGCGGCGTCCGTTGCGTCCGCGTCAGGACGCAGGGGCAGGATAAGGGTAAATTCCGCCCCCTGCCCCGGCGCGCCGCCCACGTTGGCCGCGTGCAGCCGACCGCCCAGGCCCTCCACAATCTGCAGCGCGATGGAAAGCCCCAGCCCCGTGCCCGAAGGCCTGGTGGTGAAGTACGGCGTAAAGATGGAGGACAAAGCCGCCTCGGCAATGCCCGGCCCCGTATCCGTAACCGTAATGGCGTAAAAATTGCCGTCCGGCAGCGGCGCAAGGGCCACGCGCAGCTCCCCGCCGGGGCTCATGGCCTGGGCCGCGTTAAGAAAAAGATTGAGCAGGGCCTGGGTCAGGCGCTCGGCGTGGATGGGCACGTCCGGAAACTCCGGCGGCAGATCCTGCGCCACCCGCACGCCCTTGGCCTGCAGATCCGCCTCGGCCAGGCGCAGGGCGTGGCGGATCACCTCCCGCACGTCCCCGGCGCTGCGGGGCATGGCTCCGGGCCGCGCAAACTGCAGAAGCTCCGAAACCACCCGGTCCAGGCGGTCCACCTCGTCCACCATGCGCCGGGCCGCTTCTTCCTCGCGGCCGCCGGGCGCAAGCCTGCGGGCCAGGTATACGGCCACGCCCTTGATGGTGCTCAGGGGATTGCGGATCTCATGGGCCACGCCCGCCGCCAGATTGCCCAGGGCGGCCAGGCGGTCGTGGCGCTGGGCCTCGGCCCGCAGACGTTTGACCTCGGTAATGTCGCGCAGCACAAACACATGCCCCAGAAACACGCCCGTCTCGTTGCGCACGGCGGCCGCGCCCAGGCTTACGGCGGCAGGCCGACGGCCAGGAACGTTCAGCCGGGCTTCGCGGTCCGGAATCCTGCCCTTCTTGGCCAGCTCCCGCGCCAGGGCCGCCCAGTCCAGACCAGGCAGACCGCGCAGGGAAGCGCCCACGGCCCGCTCACGGGCAAGGCCCAGCATGTCCAGGGCTGTGGCGTTGATGAGCGCCACCGCCCCGCCGGGGTCGCTGGTGATGAGCCCCAGGGGCAGATTGGCCACCACCTCCGCGGCCATGGCCCGCTGGTCGCGCAGCATCCGGCGCGAGCGCCGGTAGTTGTGGGCCCAGAACAGGGAAACCACCGCCGCCAGGGCCAGAGCCGCCACCAGGGCGGCGCTGACCAGCGTATTGCGGCGGTCGGCGGCCAGGGCCGCCTCAAAAGGCTGCATGTCCAGCCCCACCATGGCAATGCCCAGCGCGCGCCGCGTTTGCGGCACCTCTTCCGGGCCCGCAGACGGCGGGGGCGGCCACCCCCGGCGCGCTCCTGCCGCGTCCGGCGGCGCGGCTTCCCCCATCATGCCCGGCCCCATGCCGCGGCCGAACATGCGGCCCATGCGGCCCTGGTGGGCCTGATGCTCCGGGCGCAGGGGCGCAAACAGCCGGTAAACCTCAAAAACCTTGCGCTCGCCCCACTGGCGCACGCGCCAGGCCGGGCCCTCCCCCACTTTCTCCGGCGGGGGCAGGGCGGCTGCCGCCTGCTCGGTGGTAAGGGCCGCGGCCCCGTTGTGGGCCATTATCAGGCCACCGCTGCCGGCCACAGCCATAAACACAATGCCCGGCTGCTTGGCCGTCTCCATCAGCAGGGGCTCCAGGCTGCGGAAATTGTCCGCAGGCCGGCAAAAGCCGGAGCGCCCGCCCGCCTCCAGGGCCCAGATCAGGGCCTCGGCTCTGTCCACCATATTTTGGGTCATGGCTTCCCGCTCCCGCTGACTGCTGCGGACGGAAAGCGCCGTCACGGCCGCGCCCAGGATGAGGGCCAGACCCAGCAGCATCCAGGGGGAAAGGCTGCGGATCCATAAGGGACGTGGGGAAGATGTCGCTGCTGCCATGGCTGTGTCCTCGGCCGCGGCGCTGCGGCCGGGGCGTGCGTAAAAATCGGCGGGCGGCAACGCCGCGGCGTACCGCCCGTTCTTGCAATAGGTATTTTTTACACACCTGGCAAGAGGGCGGGAAGTTTTGGGACAGCGTCCAGGGCAATTGAGTAAATTCTGGACAAATCCCACAACGACCGCTGACGGGGCCGTGGCGCCAGTATTTAAAATTATTTAATAATATTAATATATTATATAATTTTGTCGGGTTTGGCACGGCCTTTGCCTTATGCTGGGCAACGGCGGCGCACAGCGGCCGGCCACGGCAAAGGGCCGTGAGACCGCGCCACAGCCGCTGTAAGGAACAATATATGTTTGGGTGCTTTTCAGACGGATTTATGGGCGGAGGCGGCTGGCCGGGCATGGTGCTCGTGTTTCTGCTGCTGGTGCTGGCGGCGGTCTGGGCGTGCAACCTGCTGCGCTCTCGCCGACAGAGCCACGGCGACCGGCGCGACTCGCTGGAAATCCTCAAGCGGCGGCTGGCGGCGGGCGAAATCAGCCTGGAAGAATTTGAAAACCTTAAAAAAGTGCTCTAGCCCCACGGCATGCGGACCTGCGGAGAAAAACATGGGAATGCGCAGTACGGTGCTGCTGGGAATCCTGGCCCTGACGGCGGTTCTGCTGAGCGGCTGTCACGGCGGGCCGGGGCCGGGCTGGTACGGCGGGTGTGACGGCTACTTCGCGCCCCCCGCCGTACAGGCCCCCCGCCGGTAAACAAGACGTTTTGACACGCGGCGCTGCCGCAACAAACAGCAAAGGATATACGACCATGAAAAAGACCCGTTTGACCACACTGACCCTTTCCCTGGCCCTGGCGGCCACCTTGGCTTTCGCCGGCATGGCGGCGGCCCGGTCCCATTACTACATGGGCGGCCCGGGGAGCGCGCTTACCGTGGAACAGGTAACCGCCATGCAGGAGCTGCACCAGCAGTTCTTCCAGAAAATGCAGCCGCTCATGCAACTGCAGTGGGCCAAGCAGGCGGAGCTCGACGCCCTCTACACCGCCGGCGCCAAGGACGACGACGCCAAGGTGCAGGCCATCCGCAAAGAGCTGACCGACATCAGCAACAAACTTTACGCCGCCGATGCGGACATGCGCAAGCAGATGCAGGATAAAGGCATCCCCTACATGGGCGGCATGGGCATGGGCCGCGGCTTTGGCCCCTGCGGCGGCGGTTACGGCCCGCGCGGCGGCTACGGCCCCCGCGGCGGCATGATGGGCCCCGGCTACGGTCACATGGGCTACGGCCACATGGGCTACGGCGGCTACGGCGGCATGATGGGCCCCGGCTACGGCCCCTACGACGACGCGCGCTGATCCCCGCGCCGACAGGTCAGGCCGGCGTCCTGCCAACGCCGCGCCCGACCTTTGAAAAACTTCCCCCCTTGTCCGGCCATATGGACATAAACCCCTCCTGAACACGCTAACCTTAACCCACGCGGCCCCGACGCTCCCCGGCGTCGGGGCCGCGTGGCTTTTCTGCGGCGGCAAAAAGAAAACGGGCCGACGGCGTGCAGCGTCGTCGACCCGTTTTCTTTCAGGATGCCGCCTTGTTACCAGGGCGACCGCGCTCAGGCCAGATAGTCCCCGCGGTTAAACTTGACCTTCTCCGTGGTCGCAAGCACTTCCAGCTCGTTGACCAGGGAATCGAAGCCCGCATTCTGTCCGCGCAGGTTCGCCGTGCTGTCCTTCAGCGCGGCAACCTGCCCGTCAATGCCTTGCAGCAGCGCATAGGCATCTTTCAGGGAGGCGTCGTCGCCCGCGCCGAGGGTCTGCACATAGCTTTCCCACATGTCCAGCGTTCCGGCGGCCTGGGATACGGCGTCCTCCAGGCCGGCGGCTGCGTCTGCGCCTGCGGCGGGCGCGGCGGAAACGTCCGTCAGCAGCATCTGGCTGATCAGCGACGCCTGGGCGGTCTGCCCGCCTGAGGCCGGCACGGCTGCGGCGGCATCTTCTCCAAGGCCCATCTGTTCGGCCAGGGCGGCGGCAAAAGCGTTGCCGTCGCTTTTCTGCCCGGCGTCGGTCCTGGCGGCAAGCTCCTGCTGTCGCAGCAGGGCCTCCAGTTGTTCGTTCTGAATCTTCATGACGCCTCCAGGGGTTGGCATTGCCGTATGCGTCGTCAACTGCAAAAACTTTGCCAGGAATAAGTCTAGACATAAGCCCCCGGTTTTGCAAGGCCGGCCCCCGCGCCGGAGGAAAAATTTTCCCGCCCCCGGCAAAGTGGCGGAAAAGACTTGTCTATCGCCGCAAAAACACCTACGATTTACCACAGGTAAAGGCAAAAATCCGTGAACGGCGGTTCGCGCTGTGCAGGCGGGGCGAACGCGCCGCCCCCACATTGTGAAAAACATCTCTGCGTTCCGAGAACAGGAGTTTGCCATGAAGGAAATCAAAAAGATCCTGTGCGCCGTTGACCTCTCCGACCACAGCAAGGACGTGGCCGAATACGCCCTGCTGCTGGCCCAAAAGCTGAACGCCAGCGTGCTGGTGGTCTATACTGCGCCCTCCCTGAGCCAGTATGTGGGTTTTCATGTGCCCCCCAACACCATTGAAAATTTTGTGGGCGAGATCGTCACCGGCGCGGAAAAGTCCATGGAATCCTTTGTCGCCGAAAACTTTCCGGGCGTGGAGGCCAAGGGCCAGGTGCTCATCGGCTATGCCGCCGAAGAAATCCTCAATCGCGCCAAGGAAGAGAGCGTGGACCTCATCGTTATGGGCACCCACGGCCGCAAGGGCATTGACCGCATCCTCTTTGGCTCCGTAGCCGAAAAGGTGGTCAAAAACGCCGACATGCCCGTGCTGACCGTGCGGCCCACGGATATTGAAGACTAAACCGGCCGCGGGCCCGCCCCCGGAACCGTTTTTGTTCAGGCCCCCGCCGCCGACGGGGGCCTGCCTTTGTCAGAAAGGCGGCCCGCAACGCCCTGCGCCACAGCGGTTCGCAGCGGCCTTCGCGGCCCGTGCGGCGGCAGCGCACGCAACTGCTCTACCATTGGAGCTTCCATGACCCCCAGCAGCGTCCGGCCGGAAATCGCCGGTCTCAAACCCTATGCGCCCGGCCTTTCCATCGCGGAAATTCAGGAAAAATACGGGCTTTCCCAGGTCATCAAGCTGGCCAGCAACGAAAACCCCCTGGGCACGCCCCCCCTGGCCGTCGCCGCCCTTCGCCGCCACGCGGAAGGGGCCTTCCGCTACCCGCAGGGCGGCAATCCGCGCCTGGCCGCCGCCCTGGGCCGCCGCCACCGGGTGGAGCCCGCCCGCATTGTGGTGGGCAACGGCTCGGACGAAATCCTGGATCTGCTCATCCGGGTGCTGGCCGTGCCGGGCCGGGATAATCTGGTCTGCTGCCGCCCCTGCTTCAGCATCTATCCCATCCAGGGTCAGATCTGCGGCGTGGAGGTGCGCCGCACCCCCCTGCGGGAAGATTTTTCCTTCGATTTCGGTGCCATGATCAATCTGGCGGACAGCAACACCCGCCTTATGTTCGTGACCACGCCCGACAACCCATCCGGCCACTGCCCGCCCCGTGCGGATGTGGCGCAGCTGGCGCGCGAGCTGGCGGCCCGCGCGCCCCAGTGCCTGCTGGTGGTGGACGAAGCCTATATGGATTTTGCCCCGGACCCGGCCGCATCCTCCCTGCTGGAAAGCGGCGAACTGCCAGAAAACGCCGCCTTTATGCGGACATTTTCCAAACAGTACGGCCTGGCGGGCCTGCGCGTGGGCTACGGCGTGCTGCCGCGCGACCTGGCGGACTACCTCTGGCGCGCGCGGCTGCCTTTTTCCGTCAACGTGCTGGCCGAGGAAGCCGCCCTGGCCGCCCTGGAGGACAGCGCCTTCTACGCCGCCACCCAGGAAACCGTGCGCACCGGGCGCGATGCGCTCACCGTAGGCCTTACGGCGCTGGGCTGCAGCGTGTGGCCCAGCGCGGCCAACTTCCTCATGTTCCGCCTGCCCGAGGCCGCGCCCGCTGCGGCCGTCTGCTTTGAGGCGTTGTTGCGCCGCGGGATCATCATCCGCCCCCTGACCAGCTACGGCCTGCCCGACCTTTTGCGCGTCAGCGTGGGCGACGCGCGGGAAAACCGCGCTTTTCTCAACGCCCTGGACGCCATCCTGAACGCGGCCCGCCAAGGGGGTGCGGCATGAGCGCCACTCTCCCCGTAGTGACCCTGGACGGCCCGGCGGGCGTGGGCAAAACCACCCTGGCCCGGCGCATGGCCGAAAGCCTGGGCCTGGCCTATCTGGATACCGGCGCCATGTTCCGCTGCCTGGCCCTCAAGCTGGGGCCGGGCGCGGAAGCCCTGCCCGAAGAGGATCTGCGCGCCCGCTGCGCGCAGTACGCCTTCCGCCTCAGCGGCACGGGGCGGGGCTCCACCCTGTTCTGCAATGAAACGCCCGTGCGCGGCGAAGTGCGCACCGAGGCCGTGGGCATGCTGGCCGCGCGCATTGCCGCCGTGCCCGTGGTGCGCGAGGCCCTGCGCGGCATCCAGCGGCGCATGGGCGAGGCCTCCCCCCTGGTGGCCGAAGGCCGCGACATGGGCACGGTGGTCTTTCCCGATGCGCGCTTCAAATTCTTTCTGGACGCGGCCCCGGAGGTGCGCGCCGTGCGCCGCCTGCGCGACCTGGAAAACCGTGGTCAAAGCGCGGACCTCAACAGTCTGACGGATCAGATCCGCCGCCGCGACGCCATGGACCGCAACCGCGCCGTGGCCCCCCTGCGCCCCGCCCAGGACGCCTTGCTGGTGGATACCTCCCATCTGGACATTGAAGGCGTGCTGGGCGTTATGCTGCACCATATCGACGTGCACGGCGGCGCGCGCGCCCTGCGGGCCGCCGCGCTCTGACGCGGTTTTCTGCGGCGCCGTCTTGTGCCCCGGCGGCAGGAGTGATACCATGCTCCAGCCTTCGGGAGCCGCGCGGCCCCCGGCCCAATACAACCTCAAGGAGCTTCCATGTCGGAACTGCGCACGCCGCTCACCGCCTGGCACGAGGCGCACGGGGCCAAAATGGCCCCCTTTGCCGGCTGGCTCATGCCCATCCAGTACGAGGGCATCCTGGCCGAGCACCAGCACACCCGCCGGCACGCCGGTTTGTTTGACATCTGCCATATGGGCGAATTTCTGGTGGAGGGCCCAGGGGCGGACGCAGCCCTGCCCCAGGCCGTGAGCCACAATCTGCAGACGCTTGCCCCCGGCAAATGCCGCTATGGCTTCATCCTCAACGAAGCGGGCGGCGTGCTGGACGACGGCATCATCTACCGCTTCGGTCCGGATTCCTTCATGGCCGTAGTCAACGCCGCCTGCGCCGCGGACGACTTCGCCACCCTGCGCGCCCGCCTGCCTGAGAGCGTGCGGCTTACCGACATCTCCGCCGCCACAGCCAAGGTGGATCTGCAGGGGCCTGAATCTCTGGCCGTGCTGGAGCAGGCCCTGGGCGAGAATTTCCACGATCTCGGCTACTTCGCCTTCCGCAGAACCCGCTGGCAGGGGGAGCCCCTGCTGGTGAGCCGCACGGGCTACACGGGCGAACTGGGTTACGAGCTGTATCTGCCCGCCGCCAGGGCCGTGGCCTTCTGGGAATGCCTCCTGGCCGACGCGCGGGTCAGGCCCGCAGGCCTGGGCGCGCGCGACACCCTGCGCCTGGAGGCGGGCCTGCCCCTCTACGGGCACGACCTGGATGCGGCGCACACCCCGGCCGAGGCCGGTATGGGCCGCATGCTCACCAGCGCGGCCGACTATGTGGGCAAGGCCGGCGCGCAGACCGTGCGCCAGGTGCTGACCCCGCTTGCCCTGGAAGGCCGCCGCGCCGCCCGCCACGGCGACGCCCTGACCCTGCCCGACGGCACGCCCGCGGGCCGGGTGACCAGCGGCTCCTTTGCCCCCTCCCTGGGCCACGGCATTGCCCTGGCCTGGGTGGACGCGGCCCACGCCGAAGCCGCGCAGTTTGTGATCCAGGCCGCCAGAACGGCGCTGCCCGCCGTAAAAGCCGATCTGCCCTTCTACAAGAACGGCACGGCCCGGCAGAAATTGGCTTAACCCGCCGCACCGGCGGCACATGAACTTCAGTTTTTGAGGAGCAGAATCATGGCCAGCAATCCCACGGACCTTTTGTACAGCCAAAGCCACGAATGGGCGCGCCTTGAAGGCGACGAAGCCGTTGTGGGCATCACCTTTTTTGCTCAGGAATCCCTGGGCGACATCACCTATGTGGAGCTGCCCGCCATGGGCGACGTCCTGAGCGAAGACAAGGAATTCGGCACCGTGGAATCGGTCAAGGCCGCCAGCGACCTGATCTCGCCCGTTTCCGGCACGGTGACGGCCGTCAACACGGCTCTGGAAAACACCCCGGAGCTCTGCAACAGCGATCCTTACGGCCAGGGCTGGCTGGTGCGGGTGAAGCTCAGCCAGAAGCCCGGCGGCCTCATAGACGCCGCGGCCTACGAGGCGCACTGCGCCTCTGCGGCCCACTAGGGCAGATTGCCTTTGAGAACAGGCCTGCTCAAAACGTGCGACACGCCCGTTCCGGCGCTTAACAGCGCAAATACATTGCGTTTGCGCCTACACGGCGAGCGTCTGTCTCTGCAGCCGCCACGGCATTGCAACATTGCAATGCCGTAGAGCGCACGCCGTCCTTGAGCAGGCCCTTCTCAAGGGCGGGCAACACGCCCCCGCACCAAGGCGCGTCAACCAACTATCCCGCGGCGCAACGGCTTTCTGTTGCGCCGCGCCGTTTGCGCAAGGAGCAACCATGCCGTATATCCCCCACACGCCTGAAGAGCTCAAGGAAATGCTCAAGGTCGTGGGCGTGCGCGCGCTGGACGATCTGTTTGCCGACATCCCGGCCGACATGCGTCCCCGCCGGTTCGACCTGCCCAAAGGGCAAAGCGAAGCCGCCGTATGCGCCTATTTTGAAGCGCTTGCCGCCCGCAACCGCACGGACCTCACGTCCTTTCTGGGCGCCGGCTACTACGCCCACGATATCCCCAAGGCCGTGGACGCCCTGGCCGGGCGCAGCGAGTTCTACACCGCCTACACCCCCTACCAGGCCGAGTGCTCCCAGGGCACCCTGCAGGCTATTTTTGAATTTCAGACGGCCGTAAGTCGCCTGATGGAAATGGACTGCGCCAACGCCTCGGTTTACGACGGCGGCTCCGCCCTGTTCGAGGCGGCCATGATGGCCGTGCGCAGCACCAAGCGCCGCGTGCTGGTGGTGGACGAGGCCGTGAACCCCATCTGGCGGGTCATGCTGGCCACCTACATCTCCAACCTGGATGTGGAGCTTAAAACCGTGCGGCAGGAAAACGGCGTGAGCCGCGTGGAAGCCCTCAAAGCCGCTATAGACGACCAGACAGCCGCCGTACTGGTGCAGAACCCCAACTTTTTCGGCGCGGTAACGGACTTTACGGAAGTTTTTGCCGCAGCGCGCGCGCACAAGGCCTTCGGCATCATCTCCGTATACCCGGTCATGCAGGCCGTGCTCAAAACCCCTGGCGAAATGGGCGCGGATGTGGCCGTGGCCGAAGGCCAGAGCCTGGGCCTGCCCCTTGCCTTCGGCGGCCCCTACCTGGGGCTGATGGCCTGCCGCAAAGAGCATATCCGCCAGTTCCCCGGCCGCATCGTGGGCCGCACCAAGGATGTGGACGGCAAAACGGGCTATGTGCTCACCCTTCAGGCGCGGGAGCAGCACATCCGCCGGGCCAAGGCCACCTCCAACATCTGCTCCAATCAGGCCCTCTGCGCCCTGCGCGCCCTCATCCACATGAGCCTGCTGGGGCCGGAGGGGCTCACCCGCCTGGCTGAAAACAACATGGCTCTCGCCCGCTACGCCGTGGAGCGCCTCACCGCCCTCAAAGGCGTGGAGCTGCTCAACGACGCGCCCTACGGCACGGAGGTGGCCCTGCGCCTGCCCGTGCCCGCCGCCCGCCTGACGGAGACCCTCACCGCCCACGGCTGCGTGCCGGGCTATGCCGTGGGCCGCTATTACCCGGACATGGAAAACGTGCTGCTGCTGGCCTGCACGGAGCAGAACAGCCGCGCTCAGATCGGCATGCTCGCCGAAGCCGTGGGAGGTCTGCTGTGAACACCATCTTCGCCAAATCCGTGCCCGGCCGCTGCGCCTGCCGCCTGAAAAGCGACGCCCCCAAGGCCGCGGACATGCTGCCCAAGGCCCTGCTGCGCGCCCGTCCGCCCCGCCTGCCCCAATGCTCGGAGCTGGACGTGGTGCGCCACTTTACCGAGCTTTCGCAGCGCAACTACAGTGTGGACGCCAATTTTTACCCCCTTGGCTCCTGCACCATGAAGTACAACCCCAAATTCACGGAATACGTGGCCGCGCTGCCGGGCTTCAGCCGCCCGCATCCCCTGCTGGCCCAGTCCGGCCGGGGGGCCGCCTGCGTGCAGGGCGCGCTGCAGTGCCTGCGCGAGGCCGAGGCCCTGCTCTGCGAAATCACGGGCATGCGGGCCTTCACCTTTCAGCCCATGGCCGGGGCCAACGGCGAATTCACGGGCGTGAAACTCATTGCCGCCTACCACAAGGCCAAGGGACGCAACCGCAAAAAAATGCTCATTCCCGACGCGGCCCACGGCACCAATCCGGCCTCGGCGGCCCTGGCGGGCTTTGAGACCGTGAACCTGCCTTCGCGCGACGGCATGGTGGACCCGGAGGCCGTGGCCGCGGCCGTGGCCGAACACGGCGAAGACCTGGCCGGCATCATGATGACCTGCCCCAACACTCTGGGCCTCATGGAAACCCACCTGCCCCGCATTGTGGAGCTGCTCCACGGCGTGGACGCCCTGCTCTACTACGACGGTGCCAATATGAACGCCATCCTGGGCAAGATGCGGGTGGGCGACGTGGGCTTTGACGTGGTGCACCTTAACGTGCACAAAACCTTTGCCACCCCCCACGGCGGCGGCGGCCCCGGCGCAGGCCCCGTGGGCGTAAGCCAACGCCTGTTGCCCTTCCTGCCCGCGCCTCGCGTGGCCGCGCGCGAAGACGGCAGCCTCTTCCTGGATTACAACCTGCCCCAGTCCATCGGCTGCATCGGGCCCTTTTACGGCAGCTTCGGCGTGGTGGTCAAAGCCCTGGCCTACATGCTGCGCCTGGGCGGCGAAGGGCTGAACCGCGCGGCGGAATACGCCGTGCTCAACGCCAACTATCTCAAAAAGAAGCTGGAAAATACTCTGGATATTCCCTTCAAAAACCGTTTCTGCGCCCACGAATTCGTGGCCTCGGCCCCGGAGGGCCTGCGCGCCCTGGATATCGCCAAGGCCCTGCTGGAACGCGGCATCCACGCGCCCACCATCTACTTCCCGCTCATCGTGCACGAATGCCTGATGGCCGAACCCACGGAAACGGAAAGCAAACAGACCCTGGACGCCTATGTGGCCGCACTGGAAGAGATTGTGGCTCAGGGGCGGCGCGACCCCCAGAGCCTGACCCAGGCCCCCGTAAACCTGCCCGTGCGTCGGCTGGACGAAACCGCCGCCGCGCGGCATATGGTGCTTACCGAGGACATGGGCTAACCCCCGCCGCTCCGGCTTTCTGACGGCCGGGCCCCGCATGGGGCCCGGCCTTTTTTTGCCCTACCGTTCCGCAGCGTTGCGCGCCAGGCCCACGGCCGCCGGACGGCGCAAACCGCGCCAGGCCTTTCCCGCAACATAATGAAAAAGTGCACATATCGTGCAATGCCGCGCGCACCATGCGCTTTGGCCTTGCGCGCAAGGCGGCTGCCGCGGCAACAGAATTCTGACCGCAGCGATAGTGTATTTGCGCTAAAAGTATAGATTATCAATTGTTATAAAAAGAGAAACTTGCTCTTTGCCCTATACTTTTATAAAATTTTGTCGAAAAAATAAAAAAGAGCACAGCGGCATTGTCGCTATGGCGCGGGGGCGCGCCAAGGCGGCGGCCCGCGACCAACAGGTGCAGTTTTCCCCCCCGGCGCGCGCCGGGCGACCGAAAAGCCGCGTGCACGCGCGACCGAACGGCGGTCCCGCAGCCTGCGGCCGGTTCGGCGTGCGCGCACTCAAGGAGCAGACCCATGCGTTGGACACTTATGCACAAGTATGTGGGCTCGTTATTCGGCGCCCTGATCACCTGTTGCGGCATAGTGTTGTTTGTTTCCATCTACTATATGAAAGTGCCCATTGAGGACGAGCTGGACAAAGGCATCCGCCGCATGTGTCAGGTGGTGCACATGTCCAATGAAAGCACGGCCCAGCGCTTTGCCCAGAGCGCCGCGCTCATTGCTGACGAAGACAGCCTTGCCCGCGCCATCGCCGAAAAAGACCACGAAACGGTCTCCCGCCTGGGCAAGGCAGCTATGGAGAAGGCCAACTCCGACTTCATGACCATCACAGACGCTACAGGCGTGGTGGTGGGCCGCGGGCACTCCGCCAAGTACGGCGACAGCGTCCTTAAGCAGGAAACCGTGGTTAAGGCCCTCAAGGGCCAACCGGCTGTGGCCGTGGTTGCGGGCACCGTGGTGCCCTTCACCCTGCGGGCTAGTCAGCCGGTCATGTACGAGGGCCGCCTAGTGGGCAGCATCTCCATCGGCGTTTCGCTGGTGGACCCGGCCTATATGGACTGGCTCGGCAAGGTGACGGGCTCCCATGTGACCATCTTCAAGGGCGATACCCGCGTTATGACCACCATCGTCCGGGACGGCAAGCGCGTCATCGGCACCAAGCTGGAATCCAAGGATATTGTCAAGGCCGTGCTGGAGCGGGGCGAAACCGTCTTTGCCCACAATACCATTCTGGGCGTGCCGTACAATTCCGCCTACTGGCCGGTTAAAGCCGCCGACGGCAAAACCGTGGGCATGTGGTCCGTGGGCATGCCCATTGACGTGCTGCGCGGGCTGGAAAAAACCGCTATCCAGAAGGCCGTTATGGTGGGCTGTGCCCTGCTGGCCTTTCAGCTCACCATCTCCTTCGTTCTGGGGCGGATGGTGGGCGCGCCCGTGGCCAGGATCACCAGCTACGCCCAGGCCGTGGCCGCAGGCAAGGACAACAACCTGACGCTGGACGTGCACAGCCACGACGATATGGGCCTCCTGGCCGATTCGCTGCGCAGCATGGAGGCCAATTTGCGCAACCTGGTGAGCGAGGCCGCAGCCCAGGCTGAAGAGGCCCGCAAAAAAGGCGCGGAAGCGGAAAAAGCCATGGCCGAGGCCCGCGAAGCCCAGACCCGCGCCGAAAGCGCCCGACAGGAAGGCATGGTCAACGCCGCCGCCCAGATTGAAGGGGTGGTGGATCAGCTCAACGCCTCCATCAACGATATGGCCGCCAGGGTGGAAAACACCGCCAAGGCCCTGGACCACGCCGCCGCGCGGCTCTCCGAAACGGCTACCGCCATGGAGGAAATGAACTCCACCGTTCTGGAGGTGGCCAAAAACGCCGGCGGCGCGGCGGACGTTTCCAACGCGACCAAAAACAAGGCCGAAAGCGGCGCGACCATTGTTTCCCAGGCCGTGTCCAGCATCCAGGAAGTGCAGCGCCAGTCCCTGGCCCTCAAGGAAGGTATGAACCAGCTGGACGAGCACGCCCGTGCCATCAGCCACATCATGGGCGTTATCTCGGACATTGCGGACCAGACCAACCTGCTGGCCCTCAACGCCGCCATTGAGGCCGCCCGCGCGGGCGACGCCGGGCGCGGCTTCGCCGTGGTGGCCGACGAGGTGCGCAAACTGGCTGAGAAAACCATGGCCTCCACCACGGACGTGGGCAACGCCATCCACGCCATCCAGGAAAGCGCCGGGCAGAGCATCGGCCAGGCGGATGTGGCCGCCAAAAACATCGCCGAAGCCACGGACTTCTCCAATAAGTCCGGCGAGGCCTTAAACGAAATTGTGGGCATGGTGGAACAGACCGCCGACGAAGTGCGCGCCATTGCCACGGCCAGCGAGGAGCAATCCTCGGCCAGCGAGGAAATCAACCGCTCCATCGCCGACGTGAACCAGATCGCCGCCGCCACCAGCGCGGACATGCGGGCCGTCAACCAGGAGCTGGACGCCCTGCGCGAACAGGCCCGGAACCTGGTGGGGCTCATCGAAACCATGAAAAAGGCCTGACGGCCTTACGCAGAAACGCAGAAAAAGGGGGGGGCGCAAGCCCCCCCCTTTTTTGTCGGCGCACACGGCCCTTGCCGCCCTGGCCCGCCGGCCTGGCCAGCACCCGGCGGCGCTACACGTTGAACAAAAAGTGCATAACGTCGCCGTCCTGCACCACATAGTCCTTGCCCTCCACCCGCAGCACGCCGGCGGCGCGGCAGGCGGCCTCGCTTTCGTGGCTCATGTAGTCGTCGTAGGCAATGACCTCGGCCCGGATGAAGCCGCGCTCAAAATCCGTATGGATGACGCCCGCGGCCTGCGGGGCCTTCCAGCCCTTGTGGATGGTCCAGGCCCGCACTTCGTCCGGCCCGGCGGTGAAATAACTGCACAGCCCCAGGGTGGCGTAGCCCGTGTGGATGATGCGCGCAAGCCCGCTTTCCTCAATGCCGTAAGAGGCCAGCATTTCAGCCTGCTCCGCCGGGTCCAGGCCCTGCAGCTCCTCCTCCAGCCGGGCGCAGATGCGGGCAAAGCCCGCGCCGCGCGCCTTGGCCAGCGCCTCCACTTCCTGGGCCAGGGCATTGCCCTGGGCGGCAGCCCCTTCGTCCACATTGGCGCAATATATGACGGGCTTGGCCGTGAGCAGGCCCAGCTCCCGCCAGGCGGCAAGAAAGCCCTCGTTTTCCGGCAGGGGGAAGTCCCGTGCGGCCTTGCCCTCGTTAAGGTGGGCCAGCAGCTGCTGCATATGCTCGGCGGCCGCCTTGGCCTCCTTGCTGCCCTTGGCCAGCTTCTGCAGCTTTTCCAGGCGCTTTTCCGCGCCCTGCACGTCGGCCAGCAGCAGTTCCAGCTCAATGGTTTCCACATCGCGCAGGGGGTTCACGTCGCCGTCCACATGGGTGACGTTTTCGTCCTCAAAGCAGCGCACCACCTCCACGATGGCCGCGCATTCGCGGATATTGCCCAAAAACTGGTTGCCCAGCCCCTCGCCCTTGCTGGCCCCGCGCACCAGCCCGGCAATGTCGATAAAGTCCACGCTGGCATAAATGGTCTTGCGCGGCCGGGCCTTGGCGGTCAGGGCGTCCACCCGCGCGTCCGGCACGGCCACCGTGGCCTTGTTGGGCTCAATGGTGCAGAAGGGATAGTTGGCGGCCTGGGCGTTCTGCGCCTTGGTCAGGGCGTTGAACAGCGTGGATTTGCCCACATTGGGCAAGCCCACAATACCGATGCTGAGCGACATGCAGCCTCCGTGGCGGGCGTCTGCCTGCGCAGCCGCCGGAACAGTGTGCCGACGCGCGCCCAGGGGACGGTGCGCCGGCCGGATAAAAAATGCCGCCCCGGCACATGCGCCGGAGCGGGCCTGTTATAGCCGCAAGCGCGGCGCAGGGCAAGGCGGTCGAATCCAAAAGCCGAGGCTGAAAGCTGCGGTCGGGGCCGGGCCCAACCGCCGGAGCCGGAAGCCAAAGCCCCCCTGAAACAAAGTGCAAGCGTCGGGGCTGGAAGCCGGTCCTGCCGCAAAACGCCCGGCCCTGCCCCCAGGGCAGATCGCCTTTGAGAATATGTCTTCTCAAGAGGTTACGACACGTTCGTTCCGGCGCGCAGCAGCGCAAATGCAGTGCGCTTGCGCCTGCACGGCGAGCGTCTGCGCACATAGCCGCCACGGCATTGCAACATGGCACTGCCGCAAGAAAAACCCTCCCCGGAAGCGCCGCGTTTCTATTGCAGGCGGGTACGCACGGTGGGGGTCAGCCCGTCGCCCGCGCCGGGGCCGCGGTCGCGCACAAGGTTGCGCATGTCGTCGGTAATGGGCACGGTGGCCGTGCCCATGGCCAGCACCTCGCCGCTGGTGGTGTGGATAAGGCGCATGCTGAAGCGCACCTGCTCCCGGCTCACCACATAGGTGCCGGCCAGCACGGCCTGGCCCGTGCCGCTGGTTGCGGCCAGCTTGCGCACATCGCGGGTGAGGTAGAACTCGCCGCGCCGCTGGTCAAAGCGGATGACGCTGCCCCGCCGGATTTCCTGAAAGCGGTAGCCTTTGTTGACAAGCCAGCGCGCCACCTCTTCCGTCATCTGCCGGGCCAGGGGCGAGGATTCTTCCAGATTGTTGATGTTGGCAGGCGTCGTGCCCAGGATCATGATCCGGGCGCGGGCCAGGGACTTGCGCTCGCTGCTGGTCATGCCGGGGTCGTCCCCGGCGTAGCGCATCATAAGTTGTTCGTCCATCTGTTTGGCAATGCTGTCCGCAGCGCGCGGCACGTTTCCGGCGGCGGCGGCAAGGGGAAAAAGCAGGGCCGCCAGCACAAGCAGGACAATACTCCAGCGGTACATGGCACAACCTCAGCGCATGGTGCGCAGCAAAAGATCCACACCGTCCAGCTCGCGGCGGAGGATCTGCGCCGTGGCATCGTCGGCGCAGATGGAAAGGGCCTGCAAATAGCGCTGCCGGGCCAACTCGTAACGGCCCAGGCTGCGGTATTCGCGGGCTTCCTGCATATATTTCAGGCTGTATTCGTTGGCGTCCGAGAGGTAGGCGGCGTGTTCTCTGGCGGCCTTGCGGGCCGCGGCGTCCCCTTCGCTCTGTTCGCCATAGGCGGAAAGGCCGTCCGCCCGCACGGCAGGCGTTGCGGCCAGCAGAACGGCCAGGCAGCAAAAGGCTGACAACAGGCGCAGCATAGCTCCTCCCTCACCGCCCTTGCCGGATGGGCACCACGCCGCTGCTCACGGCCTGCATGGGCGTATACAGGCTCACGGGCCGCCGGGGCGCGGCGTTCTGGGCCACGCTCACGGGCTTCGCCCTTGGGGCGTCGGGCTCGCTCAGGCGGGCCACAATGGGCGTGTTGACCAGCACCAGCTGCCCCGTGCGCAGCACCAGGCCGTCGCTGGCGCGCACCAGGCGGGCGTTCACAAAAGTGGCGTCTTTATCCACATGATAGGTGCCCACCACCAGGGCGGCCCACTTCTGCCCCACAGTGCTGACCATCTGGTCCGCGGCCAGGGCTATGTCCTCCCGTCCGCCCTGGACGGAAATGGCCCCGGTGAGGCGGTATTCCCGCGCGGGAAAGCCGCGCTGGTTAAACTCGTAGAACAGCGATTCCGCCAGCAGGCGGCCCAGGGCTGAGCTGCGCGCGGTGTTGTTCTGGTCCACAAAGGCCGTGGGCATGGCCACCACGCCCTGCAGGGCGTCGTTGGGCATGGTGGCGAGCATCTGGTCCGCCAGTTCGCGGGCCTTCAGCTTGATCTCCACAGCGTCCGTATACCCTGGGTCCAGGGCCGAGGGCCCGTGCCTGCCGCAGGCGGGCAGCAGAAGCAGCAGGGCGCAGCAGAGGCAACAGCGTAAAAAAGGATGCGACATACTAACCTCAAAAGGGTTCTTGCCCTCTTATCGGCGGCCGCGCCAAAAACTTGAGCGCGGGGGAAAAATCCGCCGCCGCACACGGCCGTATGCTCCATCCTTGCAAAACATGTTCCAGGCGCGGGCTTGGCTTGCAGGGCGAAATGGCATAAAGAATTCGTTTACGGAACGCGCCCCGACGGGCGCAGGGGGAAGCATGGGCAGACACAAAACCCGCGCCATCCGGCTGGGGCGGCTGACCATCGGCGGGGACGCCCCGGTGGCGGTGCAGAGCATGACCAATACCGACACCAGGGACGCCGCGGCCACCCTCGCGCAGATAGCCCGTCTGGCCGCCCGCGGCTGCGAGGCCGTGCGGCTGGCCGTGCCGGACATGGCCGCCGTAGCCGCCCTGCCCGCCATCCGCGCGGGCGCCTCCCTGCCCCTTATTGCGGACATCCACTTTGACTATCGCCTGGCCGTGGCCGCCGTGGAGGCCGGGCTGGAAGGCCTGCGCATCAATCCCGGCAATATCGGCCCCAGGGAACATGTGGACCGGGTGGTGGACGCAGCCAAGGCCCACGGCGCGGTTATCCGGGTGGGCGTCAACTCCGGCTCGGTGGAAAAAGGCCTGCTGCAGAAGTACGGCGGCCCCCGGCCCGAAGCCCTGGTGGAAAGCGCCCTGGGGCATGTGCGGCTGCTGGAGGCGCGCGGCTTTTACGACACCAAAATTTCCCTCAAATCCTCCTCGGTGCTGGATACCGTTACGGCCTACCGCCTGCTGGCCCAGGCCTGCGATTACCCCCTGCACATCGGCGTCACCGAGGCCGGGGGGCTGCTGCGCGGCACGGTCAAATCCGCCGTGGGCCTGGGCCTTCTGCTCCACGAAGGCATAGGCGATACCCTGCGCGTCTCGCTCACCGCCGACCCGGCCGAGGAAGTGACCGTGGCCTGGGAGATTCTGCGCGCCCTGGGCCTGCGTTCGCGCGGGCCGGAAATCATTTCCTGCCCCACCTGCGGGCGCACGGAAATCGACCTCTTTTCCCTGGCCCGCGCCGTGGAGGACCGCCTGGCCACATCCACGGCGGATATCAAGGTGGCGGTCATGGGCTGCGTGGTCAACGGCCCTGGCGAGGCCCGCGAGGCCGACCTGGGCCTGGCCGGCGGCAGGGACAAAGGCGTCATTTTTCGCAAAGGCGAGGTCATCCGCTCGGTCAAGGGGCAGGAAGCCCTGCTGGCGGCTTTTATGGAAGAACTGCAATCACTGCTCAACGAAAAGGAATCAGACTAATGCGCTTCAGTGCCTGCTACATCCCCACCCTCAAGGAAAGCCCGGCCGATGCGGAGGTGGTCAGCCACAAGCTGCTGCTACGCGCGGGCATGGTGCGGCGGCTCACCTCCGGCCTGTACACCTACCTGCCCCTGGGCCTGCGCGTCATGGAAAAAATTTCGCGCATCGTGCGCGAGGAGGTCAACGCCGCAGACTACCAGGAGCTGCTCATGCCCATGGTCCAGCCCGCCGACCTATGGAAGGAGACGGGCCGCTGGGAACACTACGGCAAGGAGCTGCTGCGCTTTAAGGACCGCAACAACCGCGACTACTGCCTGGGCCCCACCCACGAGGAAGTGGTCACGGATCTGGTGCGCGGCGAAGTGCGCTCCTACCGCCAGCTGCCCGTGCGCCTGTATCAGATTCAGACCAAATTCCGCGACGAGATCCGCCCCCGCTTCGGCCTCATGCGCGGGCGCGAATTTATCATGAAGGACGGCTACTCCTTCGACGCCACAAACCAGGGCGCGGAAGAAAGCTATAAGGCCATGCAAGCGGCCTATACCCGCGTGTTCCAGCGCCTGGGCCTGCGCTTCCGCGCCGTAGAGGCCGATTCCGGCTCCATCGGCGGCAACTTCTCGCACGAGTTTATGGTGCTGGCGGATACGGGCGAGGACACCATCGCCTTCTGCCATGACTGCAACTACGCCGCCAATGTGGAGCGGGCCGAAGCGCTCTGGAAAGGCGCGCCCACCGCTGCCGCCTGCCCCCCGGCGGAACAGGTCGCCACACCCGGCGCGCACAGCGCCGAGGATGTGGCCGCCCTACTGGGCGTCCCCATGACGCAGGTGGTCAAAACCATGCTCTTCAAGGCCGACGGCAAGACCGTGGCCGTGCTGGTGCGCGGCGACCGCCAGGTTAACGACATCAAACTCAAAAATCTGCTCAAAGCCCAGGACGTGGTCCTGGCCGACCCCGCAACGGTGGAGGCCGCAAGCCGCGCGCCCCTGGGCTTTGCCGGCCCCGTGGACCTTAACGCACCCATTTATGCCGACAGTGAGCTCGCGGGCGGCACGGACTATGTGACGGGGGCCAACGCGGGCGACGCGCACCTGCGGCATGTGGACCTCCGCCGCGACGCCGTCGTCACGGCCTGGGCCGACCTGCGCGCCGTTACCGAAACCGACCCTTGCCCACGTTGCGGCGGCCGCCTGAGCCTGACCAAAGGCATTGAGGTGGGCCACATCTTTATGCTGGGCTACAAATACAGCGAGCCCATGCACGCGGTTTTCCTGGACGAAAACGGCAAGGAAAAGACCATGATCATGGGCTGCTACGGCATCGGCATCTCCCGCGTGGCCGCCGCCGCCATTGAGCAGAATCACGACGAGCACGGCATCATCTTTCCCCCGGCCATCAGCCCCTTTGACTGCATGCTGCTCAACCTGGACCCGCGCGATGCGGCCGTAAACGCCGTGGTGGAGGAAGTCTACGCCATGCTGGGCGACATGGGCGTGGACGTGCTGCTGGACGACCGGGAGGAACGCCCCGGCGTCAAATTCAAGGATGCGGATCTGCTGGGCTTCCCCCTGCAGCTGGTGGCGGGCGGCAAAGGCGTTAAGCGCGGCGTGCTGGAATGCAAGGACCGCCGCACGGGGCAAAAGGGCGAACTCCCCCTGGATGGCCTGGCCGAAGCCTTCCGGACGTGGGCGGCGGAAGTGCGCGCGGGGTGGAAAAAACTGCTGGATTGACCGCCGGGCGCGCGTCGTTTTGCTTCCGGCGGCGTCCGCAACCTGCCCGCCGCGCCAGGTCTTTTTCAGGTGGAGCCATGACCGACGTCATTCTGAGTGTGCGCGAGCTGACGGAAGAGCTGCGCAAAAGCCTTGAAGGGCGCTTCCCCTTTGTCTGGGTGCGGGGCGAGGTGACCAACCTCTCCCGCCCCGGCTCCGGGCACGTCTACTTCAGCCTCAAAGATCAGGAGGCGCAGCTCCAGTGCGTGTGGTTCCGGCAGCGGCAGGGACGGGGCGGGCAGACCTTTGACCCGCTCACGGGCGAAGTCTTTGACGCGCCCCGGCCCGCGCCCGCGGATTTGCTGCGCAACGGGCTCGACGTGCTCTGCGCCGGGCGCATCGGCGTATACGCCCCGCGCGGACAGTACCAGCTCACGGTAGAGCTGGCCCAGCCCGCCGGGGAAGGCCTGCTGGCCCAGGCCTTTGAAGAGAACAAGCGCAAGCTGGCGGCCCAGGGGTATTTTGCCGCGGAACGCAAGCGCAGACTGCCCTGGGATCCGCAGCGCGTGGCGCTGATCACCTCGCCCACGGGCGCTGCCGTGCACGACTTCTGGCGGCTGGCGGCAGACAGGGGCAGCGGGGCGCGGGTGCGCCTCTTCCCGGCCCTGGTGCAGGGGGCGGAGGCCGCGCCCTCCCTGGTGCGCGCACTGGAAGAAGCCAACGCCCAGGGCTGGGCGCAGGTTATCGTGCTCATCCGGGGCGGCGGTTCACTGGAGGATTTGTGGGCTTTTAATGAGGAAAGCGTGGCCACGGCCGTATTCCGCTCCCGCTTGCCGGTGCTGGCGGGCATCGGGCACGAAGTGGACGTTACGCTGGCGGACATGACGGCCGACGTGCGCGCGGCCACGCCCTCCCACGCGGCGCAGTTGCTCTGGCCGCCGCGCGCCGAGCTGGCGCAGATGACGGACCAGACCGCGGACAGCCTGCGCGCGGCCTGGGAGCGACGGCTGACCGCGCGGGAACAGGCCCTGGCCCACTGCGAACAGGGCTTGCGCTGGTTTTCGCCCCAGCGGCGGCAGACCCGCCTGGCCGAACGGCTGGAAAATCTGGACGCAGCGCTGCAGCGGGCGGCCCACCGCTGGCTGGAAGACAAACGGCTGCGCCTGGAGCGCCTGGATCAGGCCCGGCGCAGCGCCGCCCGCCCGGGACGTCTGGCCGCCCCCACGGCGCGCCTGCACCTGCTGGAGGCGCGGCTGCAGGAAAGTCTGCCCCGGCTGCTGGAGCGGCGGGAACAGCGACTCGCACGGCTATCGGGCCTGGCGTCCGGCCTCTGGCGGCAAAAGGTCACGCTCTGGGAACAACGCCGAGAACGGCTGGACATGGCGCTCGCGGGCGTCGATCCGCAAGCCCCCTTGCGCCGGGGCTACGCCCTGGTGCGCGGGGCGGACGGAAGCCTGCTGCGCTCCGTGGCGGGCGTGCAGCCGGGCGCGCGCGTAACGGTGCGCCTGGCCGACGGCAGCCTGGGGGCCGAAGTGCGCACGGTGCGGCAGGACGCGGAATAGGCCGGGCAGGCATTTGTACAACCCCGGACAAGTGGTGTACACATCCTTCTGACAGGCTGCGGCCACTCCTTCAATACCGCCTTCCGCTTCGGTCAGGGCAGGGCCGGCGGGCTCTGTGCGGAAAGAAAATTTTTTTTGCAGGATGGGCCGTGGGGGCAGAAAACTTTTGGCCAGCTTAGCCCATTACAATGCAGGAAGTTACGGGCGAAGACAGCAGCGCTCGTTACGGGCGAAGGCGCGGCGCGCAAAAGTTTCCTTCCCCCACACAAACTTCCTGCCGATCCTATTGGCGAACAGGTGCACCATGAGCGACGCCCAGGAACAGAATTTTGAGAAACAGATGGCCCGTCTGCAGGAAATCGTCGCGGCGCTGGAATCGGACGATCTGCCGCTGGAACAGGGCATGGCCCTCTACCGGGAGGGCATGGCCTGTTCCCGCTTCTGCCGCGAACGGCTGGAAAAAGCCCGCCACGAACTGGAGCTGTGGCAGGACGGGCAGGCCGCGCCCTGCAGCGCGGACGACGCCGGTGCGGCCGCGGACGCAGCGGACGCCGGGGAGAAGGAATAATGTTGCCTCAAGAGACCATGAAGGATCTGCTGCGTGCACGCGCGCAGCTGGTGGAAGGCTATTTGTCCGCCTGTCTGGACGATCGGGAAATGCAGCCCCGGCTCAAGGAGGCCATGCTCTACAGCCTGCTGGCCGGGGGCAAGCGGCTCCGGCCCGTGCTCTGCCTGAGCACGGCGGCCCTGTGCGGCCTTAAGCCCGAAAGCGTGCTGCCCTTTGCCGCCGCCATTGAAATGATCCATACCTACTCGCTCATCCACGACGATCTGCCGGGCATGGACAACGACGATCTGCGCCGGGGGCGGCCCTCCAACCACAAAGCCTTTGACGAGGCCACAGCCATCCTGGCCGGGGATGGCCTGCTGACCGACGCCTTTCTGGTCATGAGCCGCACGCCGCTGCCTGCGGAGCGGGTGCTGGCGGCCGTGCGCGAAATGGCCCTGGCCGCGGGCGCTTCAGGCATGGTGGGCGGCCAGGAATGGGACATGGTCTATACGGGCGGGCCGGAGATCAGCCTGGAACAGCTGCGCCAGGTGCATGCCCTCAAAACCGGCGCGTTGCTGCGCGGGGCCTGCGTGTGCGGCGCGCTGCTGGCCGGAGCGGCGGCGCCTGTGCGGGAAGCCGTGGCCGCCTACGGCGCGGCCTTTGGCGTGGCCTTCCAGATTGCGGACGACATCCTGGACGAAACCGCAGATACGGCCGCCCTGGGCAAGCCCGCGGGCAGCGACGCGGCCCAGGGCAAGATGACCTACCCCCGTCTGGTGGGCCTGGAAAAAAGCCGGGAACTGGGCTGGCAGCAGGTGACGGCGGCGCAGACGGCCCTGGACGGCATGGAAGGCCCCGCCTGCATAGAAAGGGAAGCGGATTTTCTGCGCGCCCTGGTCCAGCATATGATGCGCAGGGCGGCCTGACATGGCGGACGCACTCCATCTGGACGACATCGCTTCCCCGGCGCAGCTCTGCGGCCTGGACGACGCCGAGCTGACCCGCCTGGCCGCCGAAGTGCGGGAACGCATCATTGACGTGGTTTCCCACAACGGCGGGCACCTGGCGCCCTCCCTGGGCGTGGTGGAGCTGACCCTGGCCCTCTTTGCCACCTTCAACCTGGATAAAGACAAACTCATCTGGGACGTGGGCCACCAGGCCTACGCCCACAAGCTGCTCACAGGCCGGGCCAGGCAATTTCACACCCTGCGCAGGCTGGGGGGCATTTCCGGCTTTCCCCGCCCGACGGAAAGCCCCTACGACCACTTCGGCGTGGGGCACTCCTCCACGTCCATTTCCGCAGCTCTGGGCATGGCCCTGGCGCGGGATCTGGCCGGGCTCCGGCACCATGTGCTGGCCGTCATCGGCGACGGCTCGCTCACGGCCGGCGAGGCCCTGGAGGGCCTCAACCTGGCCGGGCACATGGGGCGGCGGCTCATTGTGGTTCTCAACGACAATGAGATGTCCATTTCGCCCAACGTGGGGGCGCTTTCCCTGTTTCTCAGCCGCACGCTCTCCCGCCGCTGGGTGCGCCAGACCCGGCGCGAAGTGCTCAGATTCCTGCGCTCCATCCCGCGCATTGGGCAGAAGCTGGCCGTATACGCCCAGCGCGGCGAATGGAGCTTCAAGTCGTTCTTTACGCCGGGCATGCTCTTCGAGGCCCTGCGCTTCACCTACATCGGCCCGGTGGACGGGCACGATATCCCGGCCTTGCGGCGGCACCTGCAGATGGCCGCGGCCATTGAAGACGGCCCGGTGCTGCTGCACGTGCGCACCCAAAAGGGCAAAGGCTACGCCCCGGCGGAGCAAAACCCCACCCTCTATCACGGCGTAGGCCTCTTTACGCCGGAAACGGGCAAGCCCGTGGCCAGCAAAACCACCGTGCCCTCGTTTACCGCCGTCTTCAGCAAGACTCTGGTGGACCTGGCCGAGCGCGACGACAAGATCATCGCCATCACGGCGGCCATGCCCGAAGGCACGGGCACGGACCGCTTTCGGGCGCGCTTTCCCCAACGCTTTGTGGATGTGGGCATCTGCGAGCAGCACGCCGTTACCTTTGCGGCCGGGCTGGCCAGTCAGGGCTTCAAACCCGTGCTGGCCGTCTACTCCACCTTCCTGCAGCGCGGCTACGATCAGGTGGTGCACGACGTCTGCATCCAGAGCCTGCCCGTGACCTTCTGCCTGGACCGCGCCGGCCTGGTGGGCGAGGACGGCGCTACGCACCACGGGGCCTTTGACATCGCCTACCTGCGCCATATTCCTAACATGCGTCTGCTGGCCCCGCGCGACGAGGACATGCTGCGCCACGCCCTGCGCACAGCCCTGGACCTGCGCGCGCCCTGCGCCCTGCGCTACCCGCGCGGCGCGGGCTTCGGCGTGCCCTTTACGGGCGAACCCCGCCTGCTCACCCCCGGCAGGGGCGAAGTGCTGCAGGAGGGGGAAGGCCTGGCCGTCATTGCGGCGGGCAGCCGCGTCCACCCCGCCCTGGAGGCCGCCGCCCAGGTGGAGCAGGCGCAGGGGGTGCGGCCGCTGGTCTTTGACCCCATCTGGCTCAAACCCCTGCCGGAAGAGCAGCTGGCCGACATAGCCCGCCGCTTTGACCGCATCCTGCTGGTGGAGGAAGGCGTGCTGGCCGGGGGCTTCAGCTCCGCCGTGCTGGAATACTGGAACGACGCCGGGCTGTTGCGCGGCCAGCGCATCAAGCGCGTGGGCCTGCCCGACGCCTTTGTGGAACACGGCAACCAGCTGCGCCTGCGCGAAATGGTCGGCCTGTGCAGCGGCAACCTGGCGGCGGAAATGCTGGAGCTGCTGCGCGCCCAGCTGTAGAGCGCCTTTGCGCATATGCACTCTCAAAGGTTACGACACGCGCGTTCCGGCGCTTGGCAGCGAAACTGAATTGCTGCGCCTCCACGGCGCAGCGTCCGCTCACGCAGCCGTCATAGCATTGCAACGTTGCCATGCCGTCGCGCGCGGACCCGGCCGCGCACAACGGGCCTTTCCCTTGCGGCGCGGCTTTACCTGGCGGAGCAGCGTGAAAAAACCTGGAAAATTACAAGACAACCTATCAAAAACGGCGTCCAGGAAAGAGATTTCCTTACAAACCATCTGTAATTTTTGCTATTCCTGCCGGCAATAATAACCATGAGCACAATTTTTACAAAGAATATTGCTTTTTATGTGCAGAATCAGTATGTAAGGTTCAGTTATGGCGTGTCGTTCCGTCCTGCTTGCCGACGGAATGTGGGCCTGATGCCGATGCGCCGCCCCAAGGCGGAAAGACGCTGTACGGTACGTCTTCCCTGTCAGGAGTTCAAACCGTGAAACATCTGCTTGTTTTTTTTCTTGGACTGACGTGTTTTTTCCCCTCCCTCGCCTGCGCGGCCGAGCCCGCCGCATACCCGCCGCCTCCACCCGCAGGGCAACCCTTCAGCGTTACAGACACCGTTTATGGCGTGCTGCGCACGCACCGGAACCTGCGCGGCATGCAGGAAAACCGGCAGGCGCTTGAACACGAGCTGGATCGCGCCCAGGCCGGTTTCGGCCCCAAAGTGGACGTGACCGGCCGGGCCGGCGGCAGCGTGCTGAGCGATTCCACCACCCGCAGCGAGGATCTGGATTCCCAGATGTGGGGCCTGGTGGGCGTCAGCGCGCAGCTGGTGCAGCCCATCTGGGACGGATTTGCCACCCGCTCGCGGGTGCGCGCGGCCCGCGCCACGCTGGAATCGGTCAAGCACCGGGTGTTTGACACGGCTACGTCCCTCTCGCTGGACGGCATTATCGCCCACATTGATCTCTTGCGCCGCCGCAACATTCTGGCCCTCTCGGAACGCAACGTGGCCCGCCACAAAGCGCTCGTCTCCCAGGCGCAGGACCGCGCCAGCCTCGGAGCGGACACGGCGGCCGACGTGACGCAGGCCCAGTCCCGCCTGCAGCGGGCGCTCTCCAACCTTTCCGAGGCCAAGGCCGCCCTGCTGGTGGCGGAGGAAACCTACACCCGCCTTACGGGCCTGCCCGCCGCGGGCCGCCTTCAGCCCGTCCCCATGCCGCCGGAGCTCTATGCCGGGCCCAAGGACGCCATCGCCCAGGCCGAGCAAAGCAACCCCAAACTGGCGGCCTACATGCAGGATATCCGCGCCTCGCGCGGGGAACGCGAACTGGCCGACGCGGCCATGTACCCCACTTTCAACCTGGAGGCCGGCCCCAACTATACGGACCGGGGCGGCTCTACGGATCGCTGGGTCTACAGCTTTGACGTGCTGGGCGTCGTGCGCTGGAATATCTTCAACAGCGGGGCGGATGTGGCCGAACGCCGCGCCGCCGCCGCCCGCGTGCGCCAGACCCGCCAGACCATGTACAACTTCATGGACGAGCTCAAGCTGGATGTGGAAAGCACCTGGACCAACTACCTGGCCGCGCAGGAACAATTCAAGCATTATTCCAAGGCCATAGAATACAACCAGTACACGCGCTCCGCCTATGCCGAGCAGTTCCAGATCGGCCGCCGCAGCATTCTGGACGTTCTGGACGCCGAAAGCGAGCTCTACAATTCCGCCACGCAGGCGGAAACGGCCCACGGCAATATCCTGGTGGGCGCGTACCGGATGTGCGCTCTTACCGGCAAGCTGCTGCCGCAGCTTTCCATAAATACCGCGCCGCTGGCCAAAGCGCCGCCCAAGGACAAGGAAGACCCGCGGGAAGAATTCGCCCCCGGCTGGTTCAACTGATTGCCCCCAGCAACACGCAAAGCGCCTGAAGCGGACCCGCTTCGGGCGCTTTGCATGTTGACGGCCCAGCGCAGCCGACGGGGGGAGGAACAAGGCGTGCATAGCCCGACCGCGTTGGGCGTATGGGCTGACAACACAGGCCACGGCGTGTCTGCAGCCCCAAAGCAAGCCCCCCCTACCCCTGCCAGTGTTGCGCTGCCCTGCGCTGTCCCGACACCTTGGGCCCATCCGCCGCACGCCGCCTGAGTCCCCAGCTGCGAGTTCGGACCGGATTGACAGATTGCGTTCCTTGTTCAATACTTATTGAATCTTTTTTTCCTGGCCAGCTTTTGCGTCCCGACAGTTCGCACTCAGGCCGGTCATGAAGACCCTGCCGCCCGACGCCAGTTTGTTTTTGTACACCGACGGTCTTAACGAAACCATGAACGCCCGCCAGGAAGCCTACGGCAACGAGCGCATGCTCCGCCTGCTGGCCGGCCTGCCGCGCCGCTATCCTGAAGCCCTCATTGCTTTGACGGCCAGAGCCGTGGCCGCCCATACCGGCGGCGCCACCCCTTCCGACGATCTGGTCATGCTCTGTCTGCACTTTCGCGGCAACGCAACCCCCAGGGAGACCGCATGCTGATCCCCTTCCGCCTTCTCCGTTCCCTTTGCGCGGCCCGCGCCTTCCGTTGCGTTGCGGCGCTGGTTCTTGCGCTGTCTGCGAGCGGCATTTTTGCCCCCGCCCCCGCGGCCGCACAGGAAAAAACCTGTCGCATTGCATACCTGGAGGCCGGCCCTTTCTGGCTCTACGCCAAAACCCTGGCCGCCTTCAAAGCTGCCCTGAACGGACCGCAGGGCTGCCGCATCCTCTATCCGGAAGACCTGCACGTCAGCCTTGGCTGGCGGGGTTCGCCTCAGGATCTGGAGGGCCAGGCCCGCCGCCTGTTCGCCGCCGGGCCGGACCTCATCCTGGCCGCAGGCACCGACGCCGTGCGCGCTCTGCTGGCGGTTAACGACGGCCGCACCCCCATTCTGGGGCTGGCCCTGGCAGACCCGCTGGCCGCGGGCTTCATGAAAGCCCCTGCCCAATCCGTGGCCCCCAACTTTACCTGCGAGGTGGTGCCCGACCGCTGGAAAAACATGTACCGCGTCTTCCACGACGTCATCGGCTTCAAGAAGCTGGGCGTCATGTACCCGGCCGGCCCTACCGGCAAAGTCTACGGCGGCGTGGACGACGCCCTGGCCGTGGCGCAGGAGGCCAGCTTCAGCGTACTGGAAGCCGTCATCCCCGACGAATCCGCCGCCGCCTGCCGCAAAGGCATTGAAGATCTGCACCAACGCGGGGCCGACGCCTTTTTTATCGGGCCGCTGAACTGTTTCGACTGGTCCTCTGCGGACCCCACCCCCCTGCTCGACCTGCTGATCAGCTATGGCATGCCCACCTTCGCCAGGGACGGATCCATTTTTGTGCAGGGGGGAGCCCTCATGGGCTTTTCCACCTGGGATTTTTCACCTACAGGCCGCCGCCTGGCCCAGGCCGCCATGCGCATCCTTTCCGGCACACCGCCCGCGCAGGTCCATCTGACAGGCACAAGCGAACCACTCATTGCCCTCAACCTGGAAACGGCCCGCAAGCTGGGCTTCAACCTCCCCTTTGACGTTCTGGTGGTGGCTGATGAAATCTATGCAACCACGAGCAAGCCGGACCTGCGCTGAGGCCATTCCGGGGCTTTCCCGCCGGGGAATCCGCCCCGGAACGACCCTGGCCCAGGTTTTGCAGTCCTCTAGAGCAGATTAACTTTGAGAACAAGCATTCTCAAAGTTTACGGCACGCTCGTTTCGGCGCTTAACAGCGCAAATAAATTGCGCTTACGCCTCCACAGCGGGCGTCTGTTCACGCAGCCGCCAGGGCATTTCAAAGTTGCAATGCCCTATAAACCGACATCGCCCCGCCAACTTTGTTGCCACCTCGCGAACGGCAAAGGATACCCGACCATGCGCATCCTGATCCTGAGCAAATACGACATCCAGGGCTGCTGCAATCTCAACCAGCTCTTCGCGCTGCTGTCGCCCTGCCACAGCCTGCGGGCGCTGCTTTCCGACGACCTGCTGCCGGAGGAACGCGGCAACCCCCACGCCGATTGCTGCACCTGGCATGACCGGGACTTTCTGAAAAACGCCTTCTTCCCCCTGCTGGATCAGGCCGCCCCGCCGGCGGACGCGGCCCTGCTGACCTTCCAGGGCCTGGAGCGCCGCTACAACACGCCCGTGCGCCTGCTGGAACACGGCCGCCACAACGACCAGATGCTGGCCGCGCTGGAAGAGTTCCGCCCCGATCTGGTCTATGCCTGCCGCTTTGACTACATCCTGCCCGCATTCGTGCTGGAGCGCATGCAAGGCCGCTGCATCAACACCCATTCGGGGCCCCTGCCCCAATGCCGCGGGCCCAACGCCTCTTTCTGGGCCATGCGCCTGGGCTACAGGCAGACAGCCTGCTCCCTGCACCGCATCACGCCCCACATCGACTGCGGCCCGCTGCTGGCGGGCGTGCCCGTGCCCCTGGACTACAGCCGCTGTCTGTTCTGGAACCGACAGCGCATCTACCGGGCAGGCATTGCCGCCTTCGGCACCGTGCTGTCCCGCCTGGCCAAAGGCGAACAGCCGCCGGAGCGGGAACAGAATCCAACGCTGCGCCGCTACTATGCCTTCCCCGATGCGGCCGCCTTTCAGGCCTTCACAGAGGCAGGCAAAAAGCTATACGATGCCGCAAGCTACCTGGAAATTCTGGCCCGCTTTCTGCCTTCCGCCGCACCTGGGCCCCAGCTGCCCGGCGGGAGCCTTGCAGCATGGTACGCCGCGGCCTCACGGGAGGCGGGGCTGCATGCCCTGTGCGCGGCCCATCGTGGAGTGTACGCATGAATACAGACTTCAGCATCCATAACGTCCTGACCGGCAACGCCGCCGCCAAGGCCTGGCAAGGGTGAGGCACGCTGACGCCGGGAAGAGGGCCGAAAGGGCCTAGCCCTCCTGCCGGAACTGACGGTAGGTGAGGTTGAAGCGCTTCATGCGCAGGCCCATGCTGCGGCGGGTCAGCCCCAGGATCTCGGCCGCCCTGGTGGTATTGCCCCGGCACCGGCGCAGGGCCTCCACCAGCATGTCGTATTCAATGGACGCCAGGCGGGATTCAAGGCCGGGGCGCTCGCTGCTTTTGCCATCGGGCTGCTGCAGCTCCAGCGGCAGATCGTGGGCGTGCAGCACACTGTCGTCCGCCAGGATCACGGCGCGGTGGATGACGTTCTCCAGCTCCCGCACGTTGCCCGGCCAGGAATGCCGCAACAGCATGCCCATGGCCGAGGCCGCGATGCCCGTGATGTTCTTTTCCGCCTCCTGGGCGTACAGGGCCAGAAAATGCTCGGCCAGGGCCACCACGTCGTCCCCCCGCTCCCGCAGGGGCGGTATGGTGAGGGGGAACACGTTGAGCCGATAAAAAAGGTCTTCCCGGAAGGCGCCCTGGGCCACCATGGCCGCCAGATCCCGGTTGGTGGCGGCAATAATCCGGATATCCACGGGGATGCTGACGTTGCCCCCCACCCGCTCAAAGCGGCGCTCCTGCAAAAGGCGCAGCAGCTTGGCCTGCACGCCCAGGGAGAGCTCGCCCACCTCATCGAGAAAAATCGTGCCGCCGTCGGCGGCTTCAAACCGCCCCTTGCGAAAGCCCGCCCCGGTGAAGGAGCCCTTTTCGTGGCCGAAGAGCTCGCTTTCCACAATGCTTTCCGGCAGGGCAGCGCAATTGCACTTGATGAAGGGCCCGCCGGGCGTAAGCCCGCCGTAGTGCAGGGCGTTGGCCACCATTTCCTTGCCCACGCCGCTTTCCCCCAGGAGGAGCACCGTGGTGCGCGTGGGCGAAACCTTGCGGATAAGGTCGTACACCGCCTGTATGGCGCGGGAGGTGCCGATCATGTTGGAAGGATGGAAGCGCTCCTTGAGCTCGCTGAGCAAAAGGCGGGTGCGCTTTTCCCACTCCACCCGGTCCACATGCTCCACCAGGTACAGCTCCACGGCGTGGGCCAGCATCTGCGCCATAACCGTAAGCACGTCCACATGCTTGCGCAGGGCCGCGTCGCTGGCGTACAGGCGGCTGGCGCTGATGGCCCCCAGCACCTTGCGCCCCAGGGCAATGGGCACGCAGATGAAGGACATGCGCTTGTCCGATTCCAGGGCCACGCTGCCCGTGCGGTTCAGAAACGCGGGCTCGTCGCCGATGGCGCGCACCACCATGGGGCTGGCCGTTTCCACCACCCGGCCGATAATGCCCTCGCCCAGGTGGTACACGCCCCGGTCCTGCTCCGAAGGCGTCATCCCCACGCTGCGGTAAACAAAAACATGCCCCGATTCCCGATGCAGCAGGCTGATCATGCCCCGGCGCATCCCCATTTCGTGCTGCATATAGGCCAGCAGGCGGTCCAGGGCGGCCACGATGTCGTCCTGCTCCGCAAGCAGCCGCCCCACCTCCAGCAACAGGGCAATAATCCGGCCCCGGCAGGGGTCCGGCGCGCAGTGGGCGTCAATAACGGTAGGGGAACACATGGGGGAAAATCCGGATTGAAGGATGCCGACGGCTCAGGCCGCCTGCCGGCGCGCTGCCGGTCTGTTGCCCACAGTACGCCGGCCCCGGCCTCAGGCATAGTACTTCCCGGTAACTTCCAGGAAGGTGATCTCCACTACCGCCGTCATTTTGAGCATGTTTTCAGGAAACGTTTTGCCCACATGCTGCGGCGTATACTTGGCCACCAGCGCCTCCAGCGCGCGGATCTTCTTTTCCCGCGCCTCCACCACCGTTGCCGTGCCCAGGACGATGACGCTCTGGTAGGCCGTATTGGTGTCGCAGGGCGTTTCCGCCTGCAGGTAGCTGTGCGGGCCCGCCGTCTCAAAACAGACGCGCGGATTCTCCCGCAGATTCTGCAGCCTGGTCCCTTTGGCCAGACCGTGAATATAGATGCGCCCTTCCAACAGCACAAAATGCACGGGCGTCACATAGGGGAAGCCCCCCGCCCCCACGGTGCCCAGATGCCCTACCTCCGCCGCGCGCAGCAACGCCGCCGTCTGCGCTTCGCTCAACTGGTGTTCCCGCATCCTTTCCTGCATGGTCCGCTCCTTTGTGTGCGTGTACTGTCAGCGTAAAAGCAAGAGGCGCGCCGGGCAAGGACGGACCGCCCGTCCTTACCCGGCGCACGTTGCGCAGGTAGCTTCTTGCAGCACGCCGCGCGCAATTCCCCCCGCTCTGGGCACGGGGTAGCGCGCAGGCGCAGCCGACAAATTTTTCAGTTGGGCCAGGTAGGCGGCAGGCAGCCCCCGCGCCGCCGCGCCGGAAAGAATATAGGCCAGATACTCCCGGCTGGGCGGCACAGGCGGGCCCTGCACGTCCTTCTTATACAGCACCGCCGCATGCCTGCCGCCGCTCGCGTCCAAGAGCCGCACCGGATAGTGAAAATACACGCCGCCACCGTCCAGGCGCGCGCCGCACCAGATGTCCAGGCTGGCGGCGTCGCCGAAGGTGAGCTCGTAGAGCACGCCCCAGACCTCGCGCCCCGGCGCGGCGACCACGGTTTCCATACCGCCGTCCCAGACGCGGTTTTTGCCGAAAAAAGCCAGCGTGTGGTCCGAAAGCCGCGCCACGGTCACCATCCGCGGGGTTGCGCAACGCGCGCCTATCTGCTCCGGGTGCATGTTGGATGCGTAGGCGAAGCAGTACTGTCTGTCTGGCCGTCCATAACGCGTAAAAGCCGTGGTAATGTCCATGACGCCCCCTTCCGGAGCCCGCGGCATGCCGCCTTCTGCTCCGCCTTAGTGCTCCGCCCTGTTTGCCCGCCCTGTTTGCCCGCCCTGTTTGCCCCGCCGCCCGCCGGCGGCAGGCGGCCCCGACACGCGAACTCACCCCACCGCCGCCGGGGGGCGGCCTGCCACGGATTTTTGCTTCCGGCAAGGAAGAAGAAAATTTTTATGCAGGGAGTGGACTTTTATGGTCCTCGACCGGAATAAAAATTCCTTCTGACGCCGCCGGGACGCCACCCCACCGCCGCCGGGGGGCGGCCTGCCGCGGATTTTTGCTTCCGGCAAGGAAGAAGAAAATTTTTATGCAGGGAGTGGACTTTTATGGTCCTCGACCGGAATAAAAATTCCTTCTGACGCCGCCGGAAGCAAAAAGCCGCGCAGGCCGCTACCAGACGTTGAGGATCCACTCCTTATTCTTCTTATATTCCATGTCGGTAAACAGGGTATTGGCCATGTTTTCCGCCAGCCAGGTGGCCCCGGCGTAGCCCATGACGGGGTAACGGTAGAGGCCGGCGCGATCGTAGGTGGGAAAGCCCACGCGCAGCATGGGCACGTTGTTGTCCATGGCGGCCCAGCGGCCCTTGGAGTGGCCCAGAATGAGGTCCAGCTCCAGCTCCTTGCGCTTGAGGCGGCCGTCCAGCTCCCAGAGGTCGGCGTTGGTGACCACGGTCATGTTGAAGTCCACTTTCTCCACCATTTCTTTGAGGCGCGGGTCGTCCGCATAGTGGGCGTTGTCGTCGCCCAGGAGCAGCAGCACGGGCTTCATTTCCAGATCCAGGCAGAACTGGGCCAGGCCGATGACCAGATCGGGATTGCCGTAAATGGCCACTTTTTTGTCGGCCAGGAACATGTGGGTCACGTCGGTAATGGCGTCGATGGCCACGCCGCGCTCGTGCACCAGGGCCGGGGTGATAGGCTTGCCCGTGAGCTGCTGCACCCGCTTCAGAAAGACGTCCGTATTGCGGATGCCGATGGGCGTGGGGCCGATGACGGTGGGGAGGCCGAATTCCTTTTCCAGATAGGTCGCCGCCCTGCCGCCCTCGTAGCGGTTGAGGGCGATAGTGCCCACGGCGTTGGCCGTGCCCTGCAGATCCGCAATGGTGGTGCTGCCGTGGGATTTGCCGGTCTTGTCCGGCAGGAGGGGCGAATCGAAGCTCTCTATCTCAAACAGCACGGTGGCGTCCACGTCCATAAGGCTGAGCAGGTGCTTGAGCTCCTTTACGTCGCCGGGGTTGACCCAGCCGGTAAAGAGGTTGAGCTTGCCGTTGGGTTCGCCCTTGGCGGCGAAGTGGGCCACGATGTCGTGCACGGCCACGTCGTAGCCGCTGATCATGCTGCCCACAAAGCTGGGGGTGTGGATGGGGATGAGGTGCACCTCGCGGTCCGGATACTTCTCTTTGAGCAGGCCGTTGTTGAGCTTGGTGACCACGCCGTCGATATCGTCGCCGATGACCTCTGTGGAGCAGGTGCTGATGATGGGCACCACCTTCACATCCGGGTAGCGCATAAGCAGCACGTCCACGGCCTGTTCCACCCGGCCCGTGGCGCCGAACACCGCGCCGTCCTCGTGCACGGAAGAGGAGGCGATTTCAAAATTGTCCTTAAAGTGCTGGGCAAAGAGCAGACGCACAAACATGACGCAGCCCTGGCCGCCGTGGACGATGGCGATGCAGTCTTCAATACCGATGCTGGCGTACTGCGCGCCGCAGGGCTGACAGGTAAAGATGGGGTTGATGATGCCGGCCCGTTCCTTTTCCATTATTTGACACGACATGGCATATCCTTTTTAAGGCCGGGCCGTGCGTCGCCGCACCCGCCCCGGCGCTGGCCCGGCGGCGGGCCGCCGGGCCGGTTGCGGGACACTGCCCCGGACGCCGCGCTGCTGCGCGGGCGCGCGGGTCAGTATTTGGGGTCCGTCAGTTCCTGGTTCAACGAACCGTGGATGGTCAGGTAGTCCAGCCGTTCCTTGGTCGCGGACATAAGTTTGCGGATCTCTTCCGCGCCCATGGCCCGGAGCCAGGCGTGCTGCTGTTGCAGATTTTTGGCCATGATGACCGCGTCCACCCAGTAACAGCGGTTTTCCGGCGTGCTCAGGTCCGGGGTTTCACCGCAGAGGATCTGCGTGGTCTGGCCCATGACGCCCGCATTCTGCCGCTCCCGGTCCCAGGCGCGGGAATGGAACTGCCAGAGGCATTTCTTCATGATGTAGTCGATGATGGCTTCAACCTGTGGGTTGGTGGCGCTTCCGTCTGCCATGCTCATCCTCCGCGCGGTTTACACCGCCTCTGAAAGGGGTTCGGGATAAGGCGGATACTCCTTGCCGCGCAGGGGCGTGACACAGTCGTATGTGCCCGTGTATTCCCGTTCGCCGTTTTCGTCTGTAATGTCCCTGCCGCAGACCAGCTTCTGGGTCATGAAGCCGCAGTCCAGGGGGAAGTCGTCTTTGCTGATGTCTATGCCCGAAAGCTGGTGGATGGGCGAATACACGGCGTTGTAGATATCGCGGGCAAAGCGCACCCAGCCCTCGTAGCCCTTCCAGGGGCCGTTGTGGTAAGCATGGGCGTTGAGGTAGGGCACGCGCACTTTTTTGGCCACCTCGCCCGGCCGCACGCCGGTAAAGATGATGTCGGGCTTCCAGTCCTCCATGGCTTCCAGGCCTTCCAGCTCGTTGGGGTCGTCGATGGCCAGGGTGCCCGGTTTGACGCGGGCCACGCCTTTTTCAAAGTCGCCCTGGTGGCCGAACTTGGAGTAGATGGAAACCACATCCAGGCCCATTTCCTTCTCAATGATGTGGGCCCAGTGCCAGAGCTTGGAGCCGCCGGGCCAGAGGCAGACCTTCACGCCCTTGAGCCGTTTGGCGTACCAGTCGAATTCCGGCTTCCAGCGGGCTGTCTCTTCGTCGATGATGGCCTGAGCTTCTTTTTCCAGGCCGAAGAAGAGCGCCACCTTCATGAGGGATTCGCTGAGCATCTCAAAGCCGAAGCCGTCGATATCCAGCCGAGGGATGCCGTAGCGCACGCGCAGCTCGTTGCAGATGTATTCTGCGGAGCGGGCGCACTCCAGCACATTGAGCTGAGCGCGGTGCATGGAGCGCAGGTCGTCGTAACGGCCGTTGCCCGTGAACACGGAAAGCACCTGGATGCCCATGCGCCGGAAGTAGTCGCACATGACTTCCACGTCGCCCTGGATATTGTAGTCGCCCACATAGTTGATGACGTAGCGGCTCTTTATCTCCGGCTCAAAGGTGCCCACCTTCTGGTTGATCCAGGCAATGTTGATCTTGTGGTGGCCGCCGGACTGGCTGGGCCCGGCAAAGCCCGGAGAATTGCAGACAAAAATGTCCACATCGGGCATTTCGTCCATAATTTCCTGGGCCAGGGCGTTCATGTCATCGCCGATAAGGGCCGAGGCGCAGGTCTGGTAGATGGTCATGCGCTTGATGTGCGGGAAGGCCCTGAAGGCCTCTTTGATGCTGTTGCGCAGCTGGTCTTCAGCGCCGAAGACCACATGCTTTTCCTTCATGTCCGAAGCGAAGGTGTACTTGAGCTGGAAGTTGCCGTCGTCGCTGATGTAGCGCTTGGTCTGCCAGGTATCGTAGGTGCAGCCCACGGGCCCGTGGCAGAGGTGGATCACGTCCTTCATGGGCGTGCCGATGACGTGCTTGGCCCCGCAGAAGGCGCAACCTCGCTCGGAAATGGTGCCGGGGATGGTGTTGAGGTAGCCAAGGGGCAGACAGGAAGTCAAATCCTCGCCCTCGCCCTTGACCACGGCGTGCTGCTCCCGCTCCGGGATGCATTCGCTGCATTTAAAAAGATGGTATGGCATGGGGTAATCCTTTGTCCGGGCTTTACGCTATGGCCGCTTCGCCCGTTTCGCCCGTGCGCACGCGCAGGGCGTCTTCCACCGGGCAGACGATGAGCTTGCCGTCGCCGATGTCGCCTGTCTGGTTAACTTTGATGATGGTGTCCACCACCTTGTCCGTCATGGCATCGGGCACCACGATGGAGAGCAGGCGCTTGGGCACATAGGGCATGCCCTTGAAACTGCCCAGGCCCCGCACGATGGGGCTGATCTGCACGGCCACCTCGTCGGCTATGCCCCGCTGCTTGCCGCGCCCCAGCACGGCCACGGCGCTCATGCAGGGGAAGCCGAGCCGGTCCAGGGCCTTCCTGGTGGCCGTAACCTTGTTGGGGCGGATAATGGCGATGACTTCCTTCATGGCCGCCCCCTACACGCCTTCCGCGCCGGTGCGGATGGTGAAGACCCGCTCCACCGGGCTTACAAAAACCTTGCCGTCGCCGAAGTTTCCGGTCTTGGCGTGCTCCTGCACCAGCTGCAGCACCTGATCCACATGTTCGTCCTCCACCACCAGCATGAGCAGATTTTTGGGCAGCTCGTCGTAGTGCATGCTGCCGCTGTCCAGCCCTTTCTGTTTGCCGCGCCCGAAGGCCTGAACCTTGGTCAGGGCCACGAAGCCCGATGCGGCAAGGCCTTCCACCACCGCTTCCGTGCTTTCCGGACGTATGACAGCGCGTACCATTTTCATGGGCGGCTCCTTGTGTTGTATTAAACGTAAAAAGTGCGACGCGCGTTTCCGAGGCAGCGGCCGGGGCCGCCGCTCAATCGGTAATGCCGTACTTGACCACCATAGACTCCAGCTGATCCATGGACAGCGGCTGGGGGATGACAAAATTCTGGTTGTTGATGATTTTTTCCGCCAGGATGCTGTATTCCTGGGCCTGGTTTTCAGTAGGGTCGAATTCGGTGACGGTCTTTTTGTTGAACTCGGCCTTCTGCACCACGTTGTCGCGCGGCACAAAGTGGATCATCTGAGTGCCGATGGCGGTGGTAAACTCTTCCAGAAATTCCTTTTCCTTATCCACGTTACGGCTGTTGCAGATGATGCCGCCCAGGCGCACGCCGCTCTGCTTGGCGTACTTGAGCAGGCCCTTGCAGATGTTGTTGGCGGCGTAAATGGCCATCATTTCACCGGAGGCCACGATGTAGACCTCCTGCGCCTTGCCGTCGCGGATGGGCATGGCAAAGCCGCCGCAGACAACGTCGCCCAGCACGTCAAAGAAGACGAAATCCAGGTCGTCCGTATACGCGCCCTGGTTTTCCATAAGATCAATGGCCGTGATGACGCCGCGCCCGGCACAGCCCACGCCGGGTTCCGGGCCGCCCGATTCCACGCAGAGAATGTCGTGGAAGCCTTTTTTCACCACTTTGTCCAAGGTCACCTTTTCCGCGCCCAGGGCGCGCAGGGTGTCCATAAGGGTCTCCTGCGGCTTGCCGCCGAGGATCAGGCGCGTGGAATCCGCCTTGGGATCGCAGCCGTGGATGAAAATCTTTTTGCCGTGAAAATGGGCCATGGCCGCCGCCGTGTTCTGGGTGGTGGTGGACTTGCCGATGCCGCCCTTGCCGTAGATAGCGATCTTGCGAGGCATATGCGTTCTCCCGCCGGGGTTCCGGCTGTTGGGGTGGTGCGGGCGTGGTCTGCGCGCGCCCTGTGCCTTCCCCTTGTGCATGCCCTGTGCCAGCGCCGGCATTGCAATATAATCCTTTTATACCATGATGTTACAAATTCTTCCTCACCAAGGCGCGTACCGGCGGGAACGGAACCCGGTTTATTTCGTACTTTGGCGTACTTTTCATATTTATTATATAAAACCAGTATGCTATACTATCACGGTTTTTATTTTTCGGGATCGGCAGGAGGCTCGCGAAGGCAATGCAATACACTAAAATATAAGGATTTAATCCCAAAAAAGCGTGCCGGACCAACGGTCGCGGTCCGTCGTTCGCCCGGCGTACATTCCCCGCGGGTTATGGCGGGCGAACGCAAGGAGGGCCGCCCAGCCTGGGGCCGCCCGGCCGTGATTTGCGCCGCAAAGCCGCGCCTGAAGCCGACGAGGCCCAACGCTCCGGCGGTGACGCACGTTTTTTGCAACCCTTGCGGACGGCAACCAGAAAAGAAGGGCGCGCGCACGCGCCACACATCCGCAACCGGAGGAAAACGCTTATGACGGGATTGCTGGACACCACGCAGATGGCGGTTTTGCACGACGCCGCAGGAGAACTGGCCGCGCCGCCCACGGCCGCTGAGGTGCGCGTTTATATGCGCGGGAAAGGGGAATGGGCGGAAGCGGCGCGCCATGCGCTGACCTTGCCCGGCGACGCAGGCCTGGAGGAGCTGCGCAGCCAGGCCCGGCTGCTGGCCACCCGGTTGGGCAGTTGCCGCATTGTGGTGGGCGCGGAAGACCCCGGCAGCCTGTACGGCATTCTGGATCAGCAGGGCTTTGCCGTCTGCCTGCTGGATCGGTTTGATCCACGCGCGCTGGAGGGCATCCGCCACGGCCTGCTGGCAAATCTGCGCCCGGCCCCGGCAACGCCGCCGCGGCCTGCCGCAAGCCGCCCCCACGCCATGGCTCCGGGCCGCTTTTTTCTGGACATGGCCGCAGCCAAGGAAACGGACCCCCTGTTCACCGCGCGGGAGGCCATCCTGGTGTTTATAGAAAGGACGCCGTTCACCCATCTGCAGATCAAGTGCGAGCACGCGCCGCGCTGGCTGGAGAGCTTTGCCCTGGTCACGGGGCTCGTGCTGGAAACGGAAGCGCTGGAATCCGGCCTGAAGCTGCTGACCCTGCGTCAGCCCGCCGGACGCGACGAAGCGGCGCTGGTGGGGCAAAAATGGTATGATGCGGGGGGCTGCTCCTGCGGCGGATGAAGGGGCTGCCCGCAGGGGGAGGCTGCGCGGCTGCTTCCCATCCGGGCGCAACAACCGCAGATCCGACAACCTGAATCTGTTCCCGCGTACCGTGGCCGGACAGGTGCAGCGCGCTGACAGGGCATTTCAACTTTGCAATGCCCTGGCGGCTGCGTGAGCAAACGCCCGCCGTGGAGGCGTAAACGCAATTTATTTACGCCGGCAAGCGCTGAAACGAGCGTGCCATAAACTTTGAGCAGGTATATTCTCAAAGTTAATCTACCCCAAGGGCACGGCAATTCCCCCTCTGCCGCGCGCAACCGCCTGGGCGCTATAACGTCAGATACTCCTCCCCCATGCTTGGGGAAAATCTTCCGGCCAGGGCACGCCCGGCGCGCCCTCTGACCAGAGTAAAGTTTTTTGAGGGATGGGGGGTGTGGGGGGAAGGGAACTTTTGTTCACAAAAGTTCCCTTCCCCCCACAAAAAAGCCACTCTACCTCCTCGGCCAGCCAGCAGCGCTCAAAAATTCCTTTTCCCCCACAAAAAAGCCACTCTACCTCCTCGGCCAGCCAGCAGCGCTCAAAAATTCCTTTTCCCCCACAAAAAGCTACTCCACCTCCTCGGCCAGCCAGCGGCGGAAGAAGGCGTGGCCCGCGGCGCGGGCGGCCGCGCCCAGCTTTTGGGCGTCGGCGCGGATGGCGCAGGGGTCCAGCCCGGCGGCGGCCAGCTCGCAGCAGTGGCCGATGAGCCAGGTTTCCATCATGGCCGGATCCATTTCCGCATGAAACTGCAGGGCCAGCTGCCCTTTGCCGGGCCGGAAGGCCTGGTGGGGCGTGAGCCTGCTGGAGGCCAGCAGCGCGCCGCCCTGGGGCAGGTCAAAGGTGTCGCCGTGCCAGTGCAGCACCGGCGCGCCCGCCAGCTCCGCCAAGGGGCCGCTCATGCCCGCCGGGGTCAGCTCCACGCCGCCCCAGCCTATCTCCTTGGCTGGTCCGGGGTAGACGGCCGCGCCCAGGGCCGCGGCCATAAGCTGCGCCCCCAGGCAGACGCCCAGCAGGGGGCGGCCTGAGGCCAGGCGCGCTTCCACCAGGGCCTGCTCCTCCGCCAGGAAAGGATAGCGGTCCTTTTCGTTCACGCCGATGGGCCCGCCCAGAACCACGGCCAGGGCCGCGTCGCGCCACACGTCGGGCCCCAGGGGCACCACGCCGGCCTGCACATAGCTTACGGCGTAGCCGGCCTGTTCCAGCGGTTCCACAAACGCGCCCAGAGATTCAAAGGCCACATGCTGCACCGCCACACACCGTTTCATAGGACATCTCCACAGGTGATGAGAGGGTTGGGGAGCCGGCGGCAGGCCGCTCCGCAGGTCATGGGGGGGAAAGGAGAGGCGGCCCGCGCGACGAACTCCGGGGCCGTCGTTCTTATAAACCGGATTGTTGCGGCAAGGCAATCGTCCGCGGCGAGGCGATTTTTCTATTGCTACTTTTTAAATTTTTGTGCTATCAAGGCTGCAGCGCTCGTCAATGCAGCGCCCCGGGACGCCCTTCGTCACCTTCAACCTCAGGAAGCCCCCATGTGGAAGAACTGTTGCGCCGCCCTTGCCCTGCTGCTCTGCATGAGCGCCCAGGCCGAGGCCCATTTCGGCATGGTCATTCCCTCAACGTCCACGGTTACAGCCAAGAAGGACGCCGCCCTTAAGCTGGACATCGCCTTTGCCCACCCCATGGAACTGCAGGGGATGGACATGGCCGCGCCCAAGGCCTTTACCGTCACCCACGACGGCAAAACCCAGGACCTCAAGGCGAATCTCAAGCCCGCAACCCTGATGGGGCACAAAGCCTGGCAGGCCGCCTACGCCATAGCCCGCCCCGGCGTGTACCAGTTTGCGGTGGAGCCCGTCCCCTACTTTGAGCCCGCGGAAGACACCTACATCGTCCACTACACCAAGACCGTGGTGGCCGCCTTCGGCGAAGAAGAAGGCTGGGGCGAACCCATTGGCCTCAAAACGGAAATCGTGCCCCTGACCAGGCCCTTTGCCAACTATGCGGGCAACGTGTTCCGCGGACAGGTGCTGCTGGACGGCAAGCCCGTGCCCGGCGCGGAAGTGGAAGTGGAATACTACAATAAGGACAAACGCTACGCGGCCCCCAACGAGCTGTATGTGACCCAGGTGGTCAAGGCCGACCAGAACGGCGTGTTCGCCTTCGGCGTGCCCTGGGCCGGCTGGTGGGGCTTTGCGGCCCTGAACACGGCCAAGGAGACCCTGGACTACAAGGGCACGGCCAAGCCCATTGAGCTGGGCGCCGTGCTCTGGACCAACTTTGCCGCGCCTGTGCGCAAGTAACCCTTCTCCGCCGACCGGCCGGGGGCGCACAGCCCTCGGCCCGCCGCAAAAAGGCGCGATCATGCACATCGCCGAAGGCGTCCTTTCCCCTGCCGTGCTGCTTACGGGCTACGCCCTTACCGCCGCGGGCACGGCCGCAGGCCTGCGCCGCCTGGACTACGACCGGCTGATGACCGTGGCCATCCTGGCTGCGGCCTTCTTTGTGGGCTCGCTCATCCATGTGCCCATCGGCCCTTCCAGCGCCCACCTCATCCTCAACGGGCTGCTGGGGGTCATTCTGGGCTGGGCCGCCATTCCCGCCATCCTGGCCGGACTCGCCCTGCAGGCTCTGCTCTTTCAGTTCGGCGGCTTCACCGTGCTGGGGGTCAACACCTGCACTATGGGCTTTGCGGCCGTGCTCTCCTGGTATGTCTTCCGGGGGTTGTGCCGGCTTATGCCCTCGGCCGCGGGCCGTCGCGCGGCGGCCTTCTGCTGCGGCGCGCTGGGCGTGCTGGCGGCGGCCCTGTTCACGGCCCTGGCCCTGAGCGCCAGCGACGAAGGCTTTGCCGCCGCCGCCCGGCTGCTCTTCCTGGCCCATCTGCCCATTATGCTGGTGGAAGGGCTGATCACCATGTTCACTGTGGATTTTATCGCCAAAGTCCGGCCAGAGCTGCTGCGCCTGGCCGCCTGACCTTCCGCCGGAGAAGACTATGCCGCTGTGCCGCATTCTGCGTTTCCCGTTCTTGTCCGCCGCCTTCCTGGTCGGCTTCCTCTCCCTGTTTCTGCTCGCGCCGGAGCAAAGCCTGGCCCACAGGGTCAACGTCTTTGCCTGGACCGAAGGCCCGCAGGTAGCCGTGGAGTGCGCCTTCAGCGGCGGCAAGAGCGTGCGGCAAGGGCTGATCACGGTTTTTGACGCCGCCACCGGCGAAAAACTGCTGGAAGGCCGTACGGACGATGAGGGGAATTTCCGTTTTGACGCGCCGCCGCAGGGCCGGGCCCACGGCCTGCGCATCCGCGTCAACGCCGGGGAGGGGCACCAGAACGAATGGGTTCTGGACGCCGCCGACCTGGCCGCCACAGCGCAACCCACGGCACAGGAGGCGGCGGTTCCTGCCCCGGCCGCCGCCTCCCCCGCCGCTCTTCCCGCCGCTGACGCCGCCCCGGCGGCCAGGGCCGACGCAGCTGACGCGGCCCCGTCCGGCGGCGCTTCCCCGGCGCTCACGCCGGAGGCGGTCCGGCAGATCGTGGACGCGGCCTTGGAACAAAAGCTCGCCCCCTTGCGCCGGGATCTGGCCCAGCTGCGGGCCCAGGGGCCGCGGCTCACGGAAATCGTGGGCGGCATCGGCTGGCTGGTGGGCCTGGCCGGGCTGGGGCTTTACTTCAAAGGCCGCCGGGGGTAATGGCGGGAAGGTGTTTGACCAGCCCTTTGTCCGCCCTTCGCCTCTGCAGGGCGTGGACCCACGGGTGCGCCTGGCCTGCGCCGGGCTGTTCGCCGCGTGTCTTGCGCCTTTGCAGTCCCTCACGGCCTGCGCCCTGGGCCTTGCCTTGGGCTGCGTTCTGCTGGCTGCGGCCCGCCCGCCGCTGCTGCCCCTGGCCCGCCGCCTGGGTGCGGTGAATATTTTTATCCTTTTTTTGTGGTGCGTCACGCCCCTGACCATGCCCGGCCCGGCTCTGGCCCAGTGGGGCGTCTTCACCGTCACGGTTCCCGGCGTGCGCCTGGCCCTGCTGGCAACGCTCAAATCCAACGCCATTGTCTGCGCCTTTCTGGCCCTGGCGGCTACCATGGACGCGCCCACGGCCGGGCACGCCCTGGAGCGCCTGGGCTGCCCGCCCAAGCTCGTCTTTTTGTTTCTGTTTACGGCCCGCTATATCCATGTGCTGGCGCAGGAGTGGCACGCCCTGCTGGTGGCGGCGCGGCTGCGCGGCTTTCGCCCCCGCAGCGACCTGCGCACCTACCGCACCCTGGCCTCCCTGCTGGGCCTTTTGCTGGTGCGCAGTTATGAACGCTCCATCCGGGTGCGCGAGGCCATGCTGCTGCGGGGCTTTACCGGGCGCTTCCGCTCGGTGGCGGTTTTCCGGGCCCGTCGGGGGGATGCGGTCTTCGCCCTGGGGCTTGCGGCCGCGCTGTCGGCAGTGCTGCTTATGGAAGGCCTGGGGAGGACGCATGGCTGATCCGCACACGACGCCGCAGGCCATCTTCAGCCTGACGGATGTGCACTACGCCTACGGGCAGGCAACGGAAACGCAGGAAGTGCTGCGCGGGGTGGATTTTGCCCTCTATCCGGGCCAGCGGGTGGGGCTCTACGGCCCCAACGGCAGCGGCAAGACCACGTTTTTCCGCTGCATCACCGGCCTAGCCAGGCCGCAGCGGGGCGCAGTGCGCTTTCACGGCCGCGAGCTGCGGGACGAAAAGGATTTTTACGCCCTGCGCTGCGCCGTGGGCTTTGTGCTGCAGCACGCTGAAGACCAGCTTTTTTTCCCCACCGTGCTGGAAGACGTGGCCTTCGGCCCCCTAAACCTGGGGCTTGCGCCCGAAGCCGCCCGCGAACGCGCCTTGGAGACACTGCACCGCCTGGGTCTTGCGGGCTTTGAACAGCGCCTGACCCACCGCCTTTCGGGCGGCGAAAAAAAACTGGTCTCCCTGGCCACGGTGCTGGCCATGCGGCCCGAAGCCCTGCTCCTGGACGAACCCACCAACGGCCTGGACAACACGGCCCGCGAGCGCATCATCCAGATCCTGCAGGGGCTGGACACGGCGCGGATAACTATCTCTCACGACTGGGATTTTCTGGAGCGCACCTCCTCCCAGTACCTCACCATCGACCAGGGCCGACTGGACACCTGCGCCCCCTCCCTGGCCCACGCCCATCTGCATGCCCACCCGCTGGGCAATCGCCCCCACGACCACGGCTGACCCCTGGCATTTTTTTTTAAGGCGGTTTATGCTGCTCAGCAGTTCCACGCACATAAACCGCCAGATCGCGGTTTCATGCCCGCGCGCCGGGCCGTGAAACTGCTCTCGGCTTCGTATGGCCGGAGTCCCGTACATGCCAGACCAGCCTTGCCCGCCGCAGCGCCTCATCATCCAGATGGATTCTTCCGACGCCATATGGGAATGGCACGTGCCTTCCGACCGCCTGTTCCTGAGCCTGGGCGCCCGGCGCAGGCTGGGGCTGGAGGAAAATCCGCCCTGCAGCATGCAGGAGTTTCTGGCCCTCTGCCCGCTGGAGCGCCTGGTGCATGTGCTGCAGGTGCTGGAAAACGTGCTCTGCGGCCTCAGCGGCCCGCACATGGAGTGCATCTTTCCCATGCACGACAAGCTGGTGCGCTGCCAGCTGCTGGTGGTAGAGCGCGATAAAGCCAGCCGCGCCGTCCGCGTGGTGGGCAGCACCTGCGTCATGGCGGGATCGCGGGCGGAGTGCCAACGCCAGCCCGCGGCCGCGCCCGCAGACCAGGCCCCCCTGGAGATCAACCCGCCCCACGACGCCAACCGCCTGCTCATGGCCCTCAACGCCACGGGCGACGGCCTTTGGGACTGGGACGCGCGCACCAACGAGGTGTACTACAGCCCCACCTACCTCAGCATGCTGGGCTACAACCCCGGCGACTTAGCCCCGGTACTGGACGCCTGGACCGAACGAATCCATCCCGACGACTACGACGACATCGTGCCCCCCCAGCTGCACATGGCGGCCTCGCCGGAGCCGGGCGACACCTTTGCCTATACCTACCGCATGCGGCGCGGGGACGGTTGCTGGGCCTGGATCCTCTCGCGCGGCTATGTGACCCACCGCGACGCCCTGGGCCGGGCCACCCGCATCATCGGCCTGCACACGGACATCAGCGCCAGCCAGGGCGACAGAGCCAAACTGGAGGATATGATCCGCAACGATCCCCTTACGGGACTGCGCAGCCGCACCTTCTACAATATGGAGACGGACCGCCTGGAGCAGCAGAACGTCCGCCCCGTGAGCGTCATCGTCACCGACGTCAACGGCCTCAAAATGGTCAACGACTACCTGGGCCATCCCCAGGGCAACGCCCTGCTCTGCCGGGCGGCCATTTTTCTGCGCACCAACCTCTCGCCTTCCTACTGCGTGGCCCGCATGAGCGGCGACGAGTTCGCCGCCCTCCTGCCCCACTGCCAGCCGGAAGAGGCTGAGGAAATCGTGCGCGGCCTGCGGGAAAGGCAGGAGGAATTTAACGCCGCCACCCCCGACGAGCCGCCCACCCTCATGTCCATCGGCTGCGCCTGCACGACCAGCCCGGAGGTTACCGTCAACCAGACCCTGGCCAATGCCGACCGCGCCATGCTGCGCCACAAGTTCGCCACCCGCACGGACATGCACCTGCGGATAAAAAAATGGATCGAAAGCCATCAGCAGGTGACCGTCAGCCTGAACGACAGCCGCTACAACTGACCGCAGGCCGTTTTTTGCCCCGGCCTGCCCCACCCGACCGCCCAAAGCCGCGCCGGAAGCGGATATGCCCTTGACGCCGCCCGACCTTTGGGCCAAACTGCTCTCATGCCATCGGAAGACAACCCTCCGCCTACACCCTTGTCCCGCTTTCCGGCTGCGGCCCGGCCCCAGCCGGAAGCCGCCGCGGCTCCCCTGCGGGACACGGCCATTGCACCGCACGCCGGCTTTGCCGCCCCTGCGGCCCTTGCAGCCGACGCTGCCGCGGCAGCTGACTTTCCCCCGGTAAGCGAACCAGAAAGCGGCCAGAAGCTGCTCCAGTTTCTTCAGCGTCGCCTGGGCCTGCCCCAGGCCATGCTGCACCGCTGGGTGCGCACGGGGCAGGTGCGCGTCAACGGCGGCCGCTGCAAACCCTTTACCCGCGTCAGCACGGGCGATGCCGTGCGTCTGCCGCCCTTTGCCCTCAGAATGGCGGCGGCGGAAGCCGCGCCGGACGCGCCCGCCCTGGGTGCGCCCGCGGAAACGCCGGAAGGCGCGTTGCCCCCCCTGCTGGGCACGGACGGCTACTGGTGGGTTTTCAACAAGCCCGCCGGGCTTCCCACCCACCCCGGCAGCGGCCATGAAGACAGCCTGGCCACCCGCTTGGCCCGACATTTTTCCACGGCCCCCTTCCGGCCCACCCCCGCGCACCGGCTGGACAAAGACACCTCCGGCGCACTCCTGGTGGCGGCCTCCTACGAAGCCCTGGTCGCCGCCCAGGAGGCCCTGCGCTCCGGCGAGATGGTCAAGGAATATGTGGCCTGGGTGCAGGGCCGCTGGCCCTATGAGGATCTCCGCCTGCTGCGCTGCCACCTGCGCAAGGAAGGCCCGCAAGGGCAGGAAAGGATGCGCCTGACGGCTCCGGGCGCGCACGGCGCGCGGGAGGCCCTCTGCCTGGCGCGCCCCCTCTGCCTGCGGCAGGAAGAAAGCCTGGTGCAGGTTCGCCTTATTACGGGCCGCACGCACCAGATCCGGGCGCAGCTCGCGGCCCTGGGGCACCCCGTGCTGGGCGACGGCAAGTACGGCCCGCCGGGCCGAAACCGGCCGCTCTGCCTGCATGCCCTGCGCCTGACCCTGCCGAATGGGCGCGCCTTTGCCTGTCTGCCCCCCTGGACCGGGCCGCACGCCCTGGCCGCCCCGCCTGATCCTTTGCCGCCCAATGCGGCTGCGGCCCCGGCCCAGCCGCCGTCCGTCCGCGCTCCCGCCAAGGCGGCGTCCGCCGCGCCCAAGGCCGCGGAAGGCCCCTTTCCCTTGGGCGAGAAGCATGGTATAAACCCGCCCTTGCAGTAACGCCCCCAAAATATGACCCGGTTCCGCCCCGGGCACGGCGGCTCCGCCCGCGCCCGCCGCGCGGCGGACGCTCCGGCCCCGGACGCGCGGTTCCAAGGATACGTCATGGCCGACACTCTGCCCCGCATTGTCCTGGTGGGCCGCCCCAATGTGGGCAAATCCACCCTTTTCAACCGTCTTATCCGCAGCAACCGCGCCATTACCCATGACCGGCCCGGCATCACCCGCGACCGCATGGAAGGCGTGGTGCGGCGCAGCGGCCTGCCGCCCTTCGGCATTGTGGATACGGGCGGCATCACCCTGGACGCGCACGCCGCCGTGGTGGAAGGCCCCGAAGGCATCCGCGGCTTTGAACGCCATATCCTGGCCCAGACTGAAGACGCCCTGGCCACAGCCGCGGCCGTGGCCTTTGTGGTGGACGGCCGCGACGGCCTGCTGCCCCTGGACGAACACCTGGCCAGCCATGTGCGCCGCAAGGGCCTGCCCACCCTCTGCGTGGTCAACAAGGTGGACGGCGCAGAGCGCGAGGACGAATACCTGGCCGAATTTCACGCCCTGGGCTTTCCCGTGCTCTCCGTTTCCGCCGAGCACGGGCACAACATCAACGCCCTGGCCGAGGCCCTGGCCGACCTGCTGCCTGAAGCGGCGCGCAACGCCGCACCGCCAGAGCCCCCGGCCCTGCGCCTGGCCCTGCTGGGCCGCCCCAACGCGGGCAAATCTTCCCTGGTCAACGCTCTGGCCGGGGCGGAGCGCATGATCGTCTCCGCCGTGGCGGGCACCACCAGAGACAGCGTGGACGTGCGCCTGACCCGCGACGGACAGGACTATGTGTTTGTGGATACGGCCGGCGTGCGCCGCCGCACTAAAATCACAGACAGCGTGGAGCGCTACTCCGTCAACGCCGCCATCAAGTCCGGCAGCAAGGCCCATGTGACCCTGCTCACCCTGGACGCCACCGAGGGCGTGAGCCAGCAGGACAAGCGGCTCATGGACATGCTCAACACCCGCAAAATCCCCTTCATGGTGCTCATCAACAAATGCGATCTCGTGCCCAGGGCCTCGTTGGAGCAGCTCAAAAAGAACGTGGCCGAGGCCCTTTCCTTCTGCCCGCATGTACCCCTGCTCACGGTTTCGGCCCTCAAAGGGGCTGGGCTGGGCAAAATTCTGCCCCTGGCGCGCCAAATCCATGAAGAATGCAGCGTGCGCATCTCCACCGGGCAGATCAACCGGGCCATGGAGGCCGTGCTTACCCGCCACCAGCCGCCTGTGGTCAAACGGGTGCGGGCCAAGTTCTTTTACCTCACCCAGGCGGAGACGGAACCGCCCACCTTCGTCTTTTTTGTCAGCGACGCCGAGCGCGTGCCTGAAAGCTATGTGCGCTATCTGGAACGCAGCCTGCGGCAGATGTTCGGCATCGCCCACGCGCCCATGCGCCTGCACCTGCGCTCCAGCCACAAAAAGGGCGGCGGCAAGAGCGGCGGCGGCAAGAGCGGCAGCGGCAAGGACGGCGCGGCCAAAGCCTGAACCGCATTGACAGCACGCCCGCAATGGGGCAATAGAAAAGCCTTCATCCTGTTGCGCGCGTGCGCACACCTCTATTTCCCGTGGGAGGGGCATAATGAACAAAGCTATGACCTGGCTTGCGGCAGCGGCTATTTGCGCGGCGGCCGCCGCGCCCGCCCTGGCGGCGGATACCATTAAAATCGGCGTGCAGGGCGCCCACTCCGGCGACCTGGCCTCCTACGGCGTGCCCAGCCTCAACGCGGTCAAGATCGTGGTGGAAAAGGCCAACGCTGCGGGCGGCGTGCTGGGCCGCAAAATCGAAATCATCGCGCAGGACGACCAGTGCAAGCCCGAAATGGCCACCAACGCGGCCACCAAGCTCATTTCCGACAAAGCTGTGGCCGTCATCGGGCCCATCTGCTCCGGCCCCACCAAGGCCGCCCTGCCGCTCTTCCAGCAGGCCAACATCATTGCCATTTCGCCCACGGCCACCACTCCCGGCCTGACAGAGGACGGCAAGAACCCCCTCTTTTTCCGCACCGTGGCTAACGACAACGCCCAGGCCAAGCTCACCAGCGATTTCGTGCTCAACAAGCTCAAGGCCAAGTCTGTGGCCTACCTGCACGACAACGGCGACTACGGCAAGGGCTTTGCCGACAACAACCGCGCCATCCTGGAAAAGGCCGGCGTGAAGACCGTGCTGTTTGAAGCCGTGACGCCCGACGCCGTGGATTTTTCGGCCGTGGTGCGCAAACTGCGCCGCGCCAAGCCCGACATCCTGGTCTTCGGCGGCTACCAGCCCGTGGCCTCCAAGCTCATCCAGCAGATGCGCCGCGACCACCTGAAAGTGCCGCTTATCGGCCCCGACGGTGTGAAGGACGAAACCTTCCTCAAGATGACCGGCAAGGATAGCGAAGGCACCTACGCCTCCTACCCCAAAGACACCAGCGCCCTGCCTGAATACAAGGCTGCCCGCGAAGCGCACGTCAAGGCCTTCGGCAGCGAGCCCGGCTTCGGCTACTACAATGCCTACGCCGCCGCCCAGTGCCTGCTGGCCGCCATTGAAAAGGCCGGCAGCACGGATACGGCCAAGCTCAAGGCCGTGCTGCACTCCAACCTTGTGGATACGCCCCTCGGCAAAATCACCTTCAACGCCAAGGGCGACGCCGCCGGCATGGGCCTTTCCATCTACCAGGTCAAAGGCGGCAAATTTGTGGAGCTCGACCACAGCATTACGCTGGACTAACCTGCTGACGCTTTGAGAGGGCGCGGGCCTGCCCCGCGCCCTCCGCATATATGCCCCACAGAGCCGTCTCCCGCGGACAGGCCGTCCCGGCCCGGCGGGGGCAAGGGGCCAGACGCCCGGCAAGGGCACAAGAACCGGCGAGCGGCCCGGCGGGCCGGTCCGCAACGCGCGCAGGACGGCATGGACATCCAATTTTTCATAGAGCTTTTTTTCGGCGGCCTCACCCGGGGCAGCATCTATGCCCTCATTGCTCTGGGCTACACCCTGGTCTACGGCATCATCGGGCTCATCAACTTCGCCCACGGCGAAGTCTACATGCTGGGGGCCTTTACGGCCCTGCTGGTGGCCGGGGTGCTGGGAGTCTATGGGTTCCCGGCGGCGGGCATTCTGGTGGTGGCGGCCCTGGCGGCCATGGTCTGGTGTGCAGCCTATGGCTACACCCTTGAAAAAGTGGCCTACAAGCCCCTGCGCGCCGCGCCGCGCCTTTCGCCGCTCATTTCGGCCATCGGCATGTCCATTTTTTTGCAGAACTATGTGCTGCTGGCCCAGACCTCGGATTTCGTCCCCTTTCCCAACCTGCTGCCTGAGATGGATTTTCTGGAAAGCATCGGCTACGTCATGGGCCCCAGCGATTTTCTGATCCTGCTGGTCAGCACCATTGCCATGGTCAGCCTTTCGCTGTTCATCCGCTACACCCGTATGGGCAAGGCCATGCGCGCCACCTCCCAGAACCGCAAAATGGCCCTGCTGCTGGGCATCAACGCCGACCGCATCATTTCGCTTACCTTTATTGTGGGCTCGTCGCTGGCGGCCCTGGGCGGCGTGCTCATCGCCTCGCACATGGGGCAGGTCAACTTCGGCATCGGCTTTCTGGCCGGGCTCAAGGCCTTTACTGCGGCGGTGCTGGGGGGCATCGGCTCCATCCCTGGCGCCATGCTGGGCGGCCTGGTGCTGGGCCTGGCCGAGAGCTTCACCACCGGCTATTTTTCCGGCAACTATGAGGACATCCTGGCCTTCGCCATCCTGATCGTGATCCTCATCTTCCGGCCCGACGGCATCCTGGGCAAAGCCACCGTGCAGAAGGTCTAGCCATGCATCGCATCTGTAAAGCCGCCATTGCTTCCATCTGGTTCATGCTGCTGACCCTGCCGGTGCTGGGCATCAAGCTCAACACCGTTGACCGCACGGTCAGCTGGCGTTTTGACCGCATCCTTATTCTGGGCGCGGCCATCTTCGGCCTGGCCCTGATCTGGGACTGGTGTTTCACCCGCAAGGCCCGCGGGCTGCCCTTGCTCTCCCTGCCGCGCGCGGGCGGCTTCTTCGCCCGCCTGGCGACGCTGCGCCAGCGGCCCCGCGTGCTCACGGCAGCCCTGGGCGCGGTGCTGGGGGTCATGGTGATCATGCCCTGGGTCAGCTCCTTCTACCAGACCAACATCATGATTTCGGCCCTGCTCTATGTAATGCTGGCCCTGGGCCTGAACATTGTGGTAGGCTTGGCCGGCCAGCTGGTGCTGGGCTATGTGGCCTTTTACGCTGTGGGCGCATACACCTACGGCCTGCTCAACCAGTTTTTCGGCCTGGGCTTCTGGGCCTGCCTGCCCGTAGGCGGGGTCATGGCCATCCTTTTTGGCCTGGCGCTGGGCTTTCCCGTGCTGCGCCTGCGCGGGGACTATCTGGCCATCGTCACCCTGGGCTTCGGCGAGATCGTGCGCCTGACCCTCCAGAACTGGACCAGCGTCACCGGCGGGCCGCGCGGCATCGACAACATCCCCCGGCCAGGTCTGTTCGGTCTGCAGATGGATATCAGCGCCAGCACCACCTATGTGTACTACCTGGTGCTGGCGGCCGTCATCGTTACCATTGTGGTCATCAGCCGGCTGAAAAACTCCCGCGTGGGGCTGGCCCTGCAGGCGCTGCGCGAGGATGAAATCGCCTGCGAGGCCATGGGCATAGACATCACCCGCGTGAAGCTCTCGGCCTTTGCCCTGGGCTCTTGCTGGGCGGGCTTTGCCGGGGTCATCTTCGCGGCCAAGACCACCTACATCAATCCCTCCAGCTTCACCTTCATGGAATCGGCCATGATCCTCTCCATGGTGGTGCTGGGCGGCATGGGCTCCATCACCGGCGTGGTCATTGCGGCCATGATCCTCATTCTGGTGCCGGAGTACCTGCGGGCCTTTTCCGAATACCGCATGCTGCTCTTCGGCCTGACCATGGTGATCATGATGCTTTTCCGTCCGCAGGGACTCATCAGCGGCGAGCGCCGCCGCTACCGCATCAGCGCCCCGCACGGCGATGGCAAAGGAGAACTCCCGTGACCCCCGTGCTGGAAGTACAGGATCTGACCCAGGATTTCGGCGGCCTGCGCGCCCTCAACGAAGTTTCCCTGACCGTGAACGAAGGGGAAATTGTGGCCCTTATCGGCCCCAACGGCGCGGGCAAGACCACCTTTTTCAACTGCGTCACGGGCATCTACACCCCCACCGAAGGCAAGGTGCGCCTCTATGACGCCCAGGGGCGGCAGCATGTGCTCAACGGTGTGAAGCCCCACAAAATCACGGTTATGGGCATGGCCCGCACCTTTCAGAACATCCGCCTGTTCGGCGAAATGACCGTGCTGGAAAACGTTATGATCGGCCGCCACTGCCGCACCCGCGCAGGGATCTGGGGCGCGCTCGTCCGCGACGGCCGCACCCGCAAAGAAGAGCAGAAAAGCATCGACCAGAGCTACGCCCTGCTCCAGCTTGTGCATCTGGACGAATTCTGGAACGAAGCCGCCCACAACCTGCCCTACGGCGCGCAGCGCCGCCTGGAAATCGCCCGCGCCCTGGCCACGGAGCCGCGCATGCTCCTGCTGGACGAACCCGCCGCGGGCATGAACCCCCAGGAAACCAACGACCTCAAAGACCTGGTCCGCTCCATTCGCGACGCCAAAAAGCTCTCCATCCTGCTCATTGAGCACGATATGAGCATGGTCATGTCCCTTTCCGACCGCATCTATGTGATGGAGTACGGCTCCTGCATCGCCACGGGCACGCCGGCGGAAATCCGCGTCAACCCCCGCGTCATCAAGGCCTATCTGGGAGAAAGCGATGCTTGAGCTCAGCCATGTGGACACCTATTACGGCAATATCCAGGCCCTGCGCGACATCACGCTCAACGTGGAAGAAGGCGACATCGTCACCCTTATCGGGGCCAACGGCGCGGGCAAATCCACCACACTCATGACCATTTGCGGCATCAATCGGCCCCGCCAGGGCGAAATTCTCTGGTACGGCAAGCCCATCCACACCCTGCCGCCGCACGAAATCGTGGCCTTGGGCATCTCGCAGGTGCCGGAAGGCCGCCTTATCTTCCCCGACCTGAGCGTGAGCGAAAATCTGGACCTGGGCGCTTTTCTGCGGCGCGACCCCGCCGCCGTGAAGCAGGACCTGGACTACGTTTTCAGCCTCTTTCCCATTCTGGCCGAACGCCGCCGCCAGCTGGGCGGCACCCTCTCCGGCGGGGAGCAGCAGATGCTTGCCATCAGCCGCGCCCTCATGGCCCGCCCCAAGCTCCTTTTGCTGGACGAACCTTCCCTGGGCCTTGCCCCCATCATCATCCAGCAGATTTTTGACATCATCCGCAAGGTCAACGCCGACGGCACTACCGTCTTTCTGGTGGAGCAGAACGCCAACCAGGCCCTGCGCATTGCCAACCGCGGGTATGTGATGGAAAACGGCCGCATCGTCATGCACGACACGGCCGCCAATCTTCTCAAAAGCGAACAGGTCCGCAAAGCCTACCTGGGCGTCTAAGGCATTTCGACTTTGAAATGCCCTGGCGGCTGCGTGAGCAGACGCCCGCCCCGGCGGGCAGCCCGTACCCCGCACGCCTTCGTGCGGCCTTGCCCCTGGAACGGACTCTCCGCCCACCCGATAAGCATTCCTTCCCGCAGAAGCCGCCCTTTTCCCCTTCCTACAGGCAAGCCTTGACGGCGGCCAGCAGGCGGTCGATGGGTTCCGGCCGCGCGCCTTCGCCCATGACGCCCACGCGGACAACCTTGCCGGCCAGCGCGCCCAGACCGCCCGCCACTTCAATCTTGTGTTCCTGCCGCAGGCGCAGGCGCAGGGCGTTGGCGTCCACGCCGGCGGGCGGCACAAAGAGGTTCACCTGCGGGGCCGCGCCCTCCTTGACGTAGAGGCTGAAGCCCAGCGCGCCCAGGCCCTCCACCAGGCGTTGGTGCATGGCCTGGTGCCGGGCGAAGGAAGCCTCCAGCCCTTCAGTCAGCAGGTTGTCCAGGGCCTGGTGCAGGCCGTAGTACATATTGATGGGGGCCGTGTGGTGGTAAACGCGGGGCGATCCCTCCCAGTAGTTGCGGATCAGCGCCACATCCAGGTACCAGTTGGGCACCTTGGTCCTGCGTTTGGCCATGGCGTCCATGGCCGCGTCGGAGAAGGACGCGGGCGCGAGCCCGGGAGGGGTGGAAAGGCACTTTTGCGAGCCGCTGTAAAAGGCGTCGATGCCCCACTCGTCCACCCGCACGTCCACGCCGCCCAGGCCGGCCACGCTGTCCACCAGGAAGAGCGTGTCGCTGCCCTTGACCAGCGCGCCCAGGGCCGCCACGGGGTTGTTGACGCCTGTGGAGGTTTCGGCGTGCACCACAGCAAGCAGCTTGTAGTGCTTGCGGCGCAGCTGGGCTTCCACGGCTTCGGGCCGGATGGGCGTGCCCCAGGGGCATTCCACCGTGTCCACCGCCGCGCCCAGGCGCGAAGCCACCTCCACCATGCGGGAGCAGAACACGCCGTTGGTGACGATGAGCACGGCGTCGCCAGGCTCCACCAGGTTGACGAAGCAGGCTTCCATGCCCGCCGAGCCCGTGCCGGAAATGGGGAAGGTAACAGCATTGCGGGTTTTGCACACGGCCCGCAGCTGCTCCTGCAGGGCGTCCATGAGTTTAAAGCAGTCCGGGTCCATATGCCCCAGGGTGGGGATGCCCATGGCTTTGAGCACGTTGGGGGCTACGGGGCTGGGACCGGGGGCCATGAGCAGCACCTGCTCCAGAGAACCGAGAACGGTGGTCATGCTTTTCTCCTGGTTGGGGGAACATAGCCGCGACGCCGCACGGGCCGGACGCGCCCCGGCTTGAAAATCACCTAAGCATACCAGAGAGATGCCACGCACAGTGCCGGGCGTCAAGCGGTTCCCGGCGGGGCCGTCCAAGTGCCGCTCTGGGCCCCGCAAACGCAAAATCCCCGGCCCCGTGCAAAGACGGAAGCCGGGGATAAAGGGCAAAAGCGCCATGGCTTCTTAGAGCAGATTACCGTTGAAAAATGCGTTCTCAACGTTTCCGGCACGCCGTTCCGGCGCTTAACAGCGCAAAATACCTCGCGCGTAGCCTGTACGGCAGCTGGCAGCCCGCACAGCCGCCAGGGCATTTCAAAATTGAAATGCCCTAGAACGTGTAGTTCAGTTCCGCGAAGTAGGCTTTGGGATGGGCGCAGGCCGGACAGACCTCGGGAGCGTGCTCGCCCTCCACCAGACAGCCGCAGTTGAGACAGCGCCAGACCGTGGGCTTGTTGCGCACAAACATGCGGCCTTCCTTGATGTCGTTGGCCAGGCTCAGGAAGCGCTTCTCATGGTAGGCTTCGGCCACGGCAATGTTGCGCATGACGGCGGCCACCTCGGCAAAGCCCTCTTTTTCGGCCGTGGCGGCAAAGGAGGGATACATGGTGGTGTGCTCGTAGTTTTCGCCGCCGGCCGCGGCGCGCAGGTTGGCTTCGCTGGCACCGATGACGCCCGCGGGATAACCGGCCTGGATCTCTACCTCGCCGCCTTCAAGAAACTTGAACAGGCGCTTGGCGTGTTCCTTTTCCTGCAGGGCTGTTTCCTGAAAAATGTCCTGCACCAGCACGTAGCCATCTTTTTTGGCTTGACCGGCAAAAAAGTCATAACGGTTGCGAGCCTCAGACTCGCCGGCAAAGGCGGTAAGGATGTTCTTCTCCGTCTGCGTGCCTTTCAAGGATTTCATCACTGCCTCTCTTTGCACAAAAATGTGCAGGGTTGAGGATTAGTTACAAGAGTTGATCCACAACAAAAAAGGGGATAGCCGCCGCCATCCCCCTCCATCGTTGGAAGTAATTACTGAAAGACCATCTGTCAAGGCTTCAGGCCTGGGCCGCCGCCAATTGGGCTTCCAGCGCCGCCAGCTGGGCCTGCAGGGCGTTCATCTTGCTCTCCACGGCCTGGTCGCCCGCCCCCGCCTGGTTGGCCAAACTCGTGAGCTGGCTCTTCAGAGATTCGATCTGCTTTTTGATGCTCTCCACCGTGTCGCTGCTGGAGGAAGACCCGCCGGAACCGCCCGCGGCCGCGCTGCCGCCTGCGCTGCCGGAGCTTTCCTCAGAGGTGGAGCTATCGTCTGTGCTGTCGCCCTCGCTTTCCGCAGAGGCCGTCGTTGTGGAGCCGGAATCATACTTGTGGATGCTCTCCGAAAAAATCTTGCGGGCCTCGTCGGAAATATCCACCGTATCGCCGGAAGCCTCGCTGCTGCTCGTGCTGCTGCTGGCGCTGCCCGTGCCGTTGATGCCGAAAATTTCCTCAAGACTGGTGACGCCGTTGCTGCCGCTGATGGTGCTGATGCTCATGGATTGCTCCTGCTTGCTTGTGGCGCGCTTGCCTGCCCGTGCAAGCCATTGCCGCCGCCCATAATGACGGAAAATTTTTCGCGCCTGACCGCTCCCTGCGGCAAAAGCAAAAATTATGCCGCGCGCCGCGCGCCTGCCCCCATCCAACGCAAAACCACGCCCCCCAGGCTTTACAGCCCCTGCCCCCTGTGGCAGCATGCCCCCATGGCTGCAAAATCTGCCGCCCTTGCCCCGCCCCTGAGCGTCCCCTTCCTGCTGGCCGATGGCACCCTGCTCACTGCCGCCGTGCGGCCCTCGGCCCGTGCCCGGCGCACGCGCCTTTCCCTCAGCCCCGGCGGCGCTCTTACCCTCACCGTACCGCAGGGGCTGCCCCTGCAGCAGCTGGAAATGTGCCTGCCCAGCTTCCTGCCCTGGCTGGAGCGCGCCTGGAAGGCCCGGCGCGCCCGTGCGGCGGAACCCGCCCTGCCCCAGGCTATCCTTCTGCCGCTGCGCAACGCGCGCTTCGACGTAGCCCACGGCGGCAGCTTCGCCGCCGGGCGCGCCGCAGCCGTGGCCCCTGGCGCGCGCGCCCTGCTGCAAACAACACCCCAAGGCCGCGTGCTGGCAGTGGAAACGCCCGGCCTGCTGCGCCTCTACGGCCCTGCAGCGCCGGAGGCCTGCGCCGCGGCCCTGCAGCACTGGTGCCGCACCCTGGCCGCAACCCACTTGCCCCCTTATGTGGAAGACCTGGCCCTGCGCGGCGGCTTCGCCCTGGCCCGGACCAGCGTGCGCGACCAGCGCGGCCGCTGGGGCAGCTGCTCCCGGCGCCCCACGGCGGACGGCGCGCCGGCGGCACGCCTGAACCTCAACTGGCGCGCCTTGCTCCTGCCCCTGCCCCTGCTGGAACACCTCTGCTGGCACGAGCTGTGCCACCTGCGGCACATGAACCATTCCCCGGCCTACCGGGCCGAGCTGGCCCGCTACTCCCCCCGCTGGCCGGAACAGGAAAAAGCCCTCAACCGCGCCTGGCGCGCCCTGCCCCGCTGGGCTCTGCCCATGGAGGGGTAAAGATGCTTTTGTGGGGGGAAGGG